>JAOTWM010000085.1 GCA_029862885.1 Gammaproteobacteria bacterium | reverse complement strand
CAAGCGCTCGCATGGCTGCGAGTACGCGGCCAACCGGTGATGATTTGACTGTTAATATCGATAACCGGTAACGCCTCGTAGTAGCCTTGTTCATTCCAGTGGTCTTGTGCATACAACTGACCGGACTCGCCAAAATCCACACCCAACGCCGACATCAACTGGCAAACCAGGGATGTGCCGGATCGATGCATGCCGGTGGTGACGATCACATTGACGTGTCCGGGTTTCTCAAATACCGGCTATTTCTTGGTGTCCGGCAGGTTTACCGTGCGGGAAATAATGAAGTTGGGCCGCCCCTCTACCTGGTCCAATACGCGACCGAGGTAATACCCTACGACCCCAATCGCTACCAACTGCGCGCCACCTAGAATCAATATCGCGAGCATGGTGGCGCTAAACCCCTGTGGCGCGGTGTTAAATACGAGTCGCGCCAGCAATATTTTCAACGCCCAGAGAAAGCCGAGCGCGGAGACACCCAATCCGAGATAGACCGCGAGTTTCAACGGTAGTCGGGACGATGCGAGCACGCCGGTTGCAGCAAGCTGAAATAATCGTTTAATTCCGTAACTCGGCGCGCCGCCGGCGCGAGCCGGCCGGTCGTAGGGAAATCCAATTTGCTTGAACCCAACCCAGGTGCGGAGACTGCGCACAAAGCGCCCTCGCTCCGCCAGCTTGTTGAGTTCAGCGACGACTCGTGAGGACATCACGGAAAAATCCCCGGCGTCGACGGGAATGACTTGTTCGCTCACGACGCGTAATAGACGGTAATAACACCAATAGGCAGTCCGTTTATACCACTTCGAGTCTCGGGAGCGCCGCACACCATACACGACGTCGTAACCACGCTGGGCTTGGGTCACCATATCGGGTAGCAGTTCTGGAGGGTCTTGCAAATCGGCGTCGATGATCGCTACGAAGTCACCCTTCGCCACCGTCATCCCGGCCGTTATTGCACTTTGATGTCCAAAATTACGCGACAGCGACAACAGTCGTACCTGTGGATGGGCATCGATCCACTGCTCGACTTTCTCCACCGTGTCATCCGTCGATCCATCGTCAACAACGATAATATCGAAGCCTCCGGTCAACGATGCCAATACCGTATCCAACCGGCTCAATGATTCGAGAATTATCTCCGTCTCGTTCAGAACCGGCACCACGACGGACAAGCTGGGGTTTGCGGGCATACTCATCACCACCTGTAATATTTAGGAATCAATGCTCACGTGCAACAATAGCATCAATTATTCTCAATAGTATTAGCAGAAACAAAACGAATTTGACGATCTGGCAACCGGTTAGAACGCTTAGCGTATCCGGGCAATACGGGGTACTGTGTCTGCCGCCCTACCCGGACATGCAGGAATCTGATGTCGATACGGCGGCGAATGAGAAAAACAAGCTTTTCGCCCAGTACTATCCGGCGCTGGCGAATCATCAAAAAATTCTCGTCGTTACATTGTGTTGATCAACACTCTCGAGACTTGGCTGATGATAAAGTTGGGGATTGCGACCTCAATCAGCCGGCGGATTTAGAACCAAATACTTCACTCCAATCCAACCGTGCGGTCATCCACATCAACACCGCTAACGTGATGACCGATGCAACGGTAATTGTTAGTCCGGTCATGCCTTCGAGAAAAAACGAGTACGAAAACAGCACGAGATAAAATAATTGACCAATGGCCGCAATATGCCAGGGAAAACGCCTACCCAAAGCGGCGGCGAGATAGCTGATCACGAGTATTACCGATACCGCTGAGGCGATGGCAAACGTTATGTGCACATCGACGACGTCGACAAAATAAGCGAAGATTAAGTGAAACGCGAAAAAACCCGCGTTCACAAATAAATAATGCATCGGGTGGATATCGATCTTGCGCAGAATACAGATCGCGGTGATAAGCACGAAAAAAAACAATAAACACACCGGCGCGAAGAAACTCATCCGCGCCGACAACGGCCCCGGATTCATCTCCTCCGGCATAAGCACGCCGATTCCCTGCCGCGTGACGAGGTCATTGGCGCGCCAGGATATCTGCATCCCGGTGCCGGTTTGTTGTTGCGCCATCGGCGATAAACTCGCTTCCAGATAGTCGATACGCTGGAAATTCGTATGTAGCTTGAAATCGAGATTTTTTACGCGATTGCCGTGGGCCGCGAGTTCGTAACGCCAGGAATCGAGTCCACGAGTCCGGTAGCGCACCTCGATGGTTCGACTTTGATCCGGCGCGAGCGGTAACAAGTGGCGCAATCCCGTAGTGGTGTCAATTTCGATATCCTGGGATACACCATCGATCAGGAATTGCAGCGCGCGATAGGTCGCGTCTTTCGAGGGAAACGCGAACTGAATCCGTGCCCGCTGTGCAATCCCGGCATTGTTGGATATCGTGTACGAGCCCCGAAAATCCACTTCAAACAGCGAATACCAAATTAACCCTTTGCGCCGGTGATCAAGTTCGATCGTAACGTCGATTTCATTGGCGCTCGGCAGCAATGGCCGTTCACGATCCGTGCCGGGGACGTTTACGGTGAAAGACGGCGCGGACTGTACGATCGGTTGCCCCCACAATTGTTGAACTGCCCGGCTCAAATTAGAAGAACGATCCGTCGAGCGGAGATGGCTCGCGGAACCGAGAATACCCCAGCCGATCACCCCCACTACAAATACTAAGAACACCGCAAACATTCGTGGCCCGGTCATGATTGGGTGCCCTTTGTGTTGACCGGTTCTTTATAGTAAATCGATGCATCGATCGCCTGGCCGCGATAAAATGGTCTGCTGAAGAAGTAGGTTTTGGAATGGAGGTTCTTACTTTGCGGCCACGATTCTGATGACGACGGGTTGAGATCGCTATCGAAAGCGACGAGATCGACGCGGTCGGTCAGGTTGATTGCGACATGTACTGCGCGAGCGGAGAGGCCAGTCGCCGGCAGCGTCAGATGCAAGCGCCCCTCCAGGCTGAGCCGGGTGGTCTGTTGCAGAAACGCGATGGCTACCGTGGACGGCGTCGCAGGGTCCAACGGAATTGTCCAGCGGCCTGCACCGTCGGTGTATAGCCTGCGTTCCGAATCGTTCACCGTGACGGACCATACTTCCGCGTTGGGTATCGCATCGATACTCAGCCGGTCACCGGCGCTGGCCGGAATTGTCACACGTAGTGTCGAGAGTTGATCGCCGTTTTCGGTAAAGCGCGTAGCGAAGTAAACCGCATCCAGTACGCGCTCCGGTGACGGTACGGTCGCCAGCGGTTCAATGCTGAGCGATAGAAAGGGTTGCCCGGTGTGTAATCGATAGTAGGTATCACCGATGTTGGCCTGTGCTGCGATGCGTGGCGGCAGCCGGTTCGAGTTAATGCCGGCGTCCACCATACTCGCATCTATCCGCAGCTGCGTATCGATCCCGCGACGAATCGTGAATTCATTCTCGCGACCGACGTTGGCTGCAATCGCTGGCAAGTGTATCGATAGTGGCTCGGTGGACGCTGGCATATCGTATTGGAACACGAGCGTTTGTTGCCAATCGGCGGGCAACGTTACGGTAATCGAATTGCCGTCAGTGGCGACCAGCCAATCTGAGGGTACCGATGAGGCAGCGATGTGGGCCTGCGGGTCAAGGCTGATTTCGACAGGCCCCGAGATTGCGCGCCGCGGCGCAAAGTAACTCGTTGCAGTTAGTCTGTCACCAATTACCTCGAATTCGGTAAACACATCGATAAGTAACTCAGCGTCGGTAGCGGTCTGTACGAGATCATCAAACTCGATCTGTAGCACCGACGTCGGCTGAAAATAGTAGCGGCCGTGCGCGAGTCGAAGCTTGGGATTGGGTTTGGTGCGCAGGTGTGGTGGCGCTTGCAACTCGAGCGAATTCTTTACCGCGTACGGTACTTGAAGCCGAAAAAAGTGTTCGCCGTCAGCAAATTGCAGCGGAATCGCAATACCGACTTCCAACCGAAACGCTTGGTTTGTACTGGGCAGCAGCGCGTAGCCCGCGCCTGACGCTAACACATGAACGCCGCTCGATTGCCTGATCTCGGTAACTGCTACGTCGTTGGCGAACAATGGAATTACTACCGGATCACCACGCAACACCCGGCCTTTTATCAATACCGATCCGCTCGCGCCGTCGTCGGTAACGCTGAGCCGATACGAGGCTTGGTCGAGCGTATGTAGCGATTCCTCCGGCGTTTCTCGCTGTTCGTTTATCCGTTGCTCTATATGGTCTTTATACAGCCCACTGAATTCGCTCCACGGCACGGTGACTGACGCATCGCCAAAGGCGACAGGCACGACAGCCATGAGAATAAAAACCATATTGCCACGCATTGCGTTCTCCCAAATATCGGCGTATGGAAGAAAGACTAGCGGACTTATGTGAGGGAACTTTGTGGGGCCTGTGAAGGTCTTGCGAAATTCCCGCTTGTTTGGGCGGGAATCGATATGGTGGCGAGTGCACCGCCACCATCTTCCATATTGGATAAGGTCGCGGTACCGCCATGCAACGCCGCCACTTCCCTGACCAGATTCAAGCCCAACCCGGACCCTTTATGCGTGACATCGGCTGCCGAGTACGAAAAAAACCGATTAAAAACCTTATCGACGGCGAATTCGGGAATGCCCGGGCCGTGGTCGCGGATGCGAATGTTAATCTGGCCAGACTCGGCAGTGCAGTCGATCGTGACTTCAGAATTGTCCGGCGCCTGTTGCAGAGCATTCTGCAGCAAGTTAACAATAGC
The DNA here is from genome assembly GCA_029862885.1 of Gammaproteobacteria bacterium. Taxonomy (GTDB): domain Bacteria; phylum Pseudomonadota; class Gammaproteobacteria; order Arenicellales; family JAOTWM01; genus JAOTWM01. The sequence goes on along the minus strand of JAOTWM010000085.1, from coordinate 10,012 downwards.
TTGTCGCAACAGAAAGCGTTCGCCGACGATGTACGCGGCGCTGTCGCCGCGGGAATTTACAATGATTCCTTTGGCGGTGATACTGGGCTCCAATCCCGCAATTGCGTCCTTGATCAATTCGTCGACGGCTATCTGCTCGACATTTTCAAGACCGGTGCGGTTTTCTAGAGCGGCGAGATCCAGAATGCGCTCGATCAACTCGTGCAGACGATGTGTCTCCTGCTTAATCACTGCCTTAAAGCGCTGCCGTTCGGGGTCGGGCATAGGCTCGTCGAGCAGCTCGACAGCGCCGCGAATCGCGGTCAATGGGCTTTTCAGTTCGTGGGTCAATGCTTGCGTGTAGCGCTCGATGTAGTCCTTCCCGTCCAATGCAATGCGCATCGCCTCCATTGCCGCGCCGACTTCACCGATTTCATTATTACCCAGGGTCGGTGGTTCCGACCGGCGGCCATCGCGGACTGCCAGCGCATATGCGGCTAGTCGATCGAGCGGTAGGCTGACCCAACGGTACAGCGCGAGTGCGAGTGCGAGCGCGATCAATCCCGCAATTCCTCCCGCAATCAGCAGATTTAGGCGAGCAGCGGCGAGGAACTGTTTTACATACTGTTTGGGCTTACCCACCGATACCACGCCCATTATCTTGCCGTTTTCTAGTACCGGCGCCGCGACGTAGGCGATTGTCTCTGATTTGTTGCCGCTGGAGCCCACGGGGCTGGATCGTGCGCCGTACTCCCCTCGTAACGTCAACATCACGTCATTCCAAGCACTGTAATCCTGCCCTTCCGCGCCGTTGGGGTCCGAGTCGAAAACGACTATACCGTTGTGGTCGGTAACGTACACGCGCATATCGACTCGGTCGCGTTGCAGGTCATATATTTGCGCCGTGAAACGCCGGCGAGCGACAGCGTCGAACTTTTCTCGTAATGTAATGCGATTGCCGCTATCGAGTGCGTCATTCCCGATCATGGTGGCCAGGATGTTCGCAGTATCGACGAGGGGTTCTTCGAGGGATTCGTTGTAACGCGAGTGGAGGTCATCGCTAACCCAGCGCAGTAACAGGTACAGTGCGACGCCCAGTGCCACGATGAGAACCAGCAGCACTCGGTTGCGAATTTTCATTTCGTAACTTGCAGCGAATATCCAAACCCGCGGTGTGTTTTTATTACGCTCGCGCCCGGTCGAATCGCCGTTAGCTTCGCGCGCAGGGTTTTAATATGCGTATCCACGGTGCGATCGAGTCGATGTTCGGGCGCGTCCCAGGCCAGATCCAGTAACTGCGCCCGCGAGAATACCCGTCCGGGGCGTTCGATCAAGACCTTTAGCAAGCGGTACTCATAGCGCGATAAGGTAAGCGCTTTGCCATCGTAAGTAATTAGCAATCGTTGCGAATCAACCAGGAATGGCGAGTCGCCGGCTATCGGGGTGGATTGTACGCCGAGGCGGCGTAACACGGCTTTGACCCGCGCCGTGAGTTCGCGCGGGCTGAACGGTTTGGTGACGTAGTCGTCGGCACCGATCTCCAAGCCGACAATACGATCGACCTCGGCCGCCCGGGCAGTGAGAAAAATTACTGGAAACGGGCCTAAGGCTTGAATCTCGCGATAGACATCGATGCCGCTTTGATCCGGTAGGCCGATGTCTAATATCACCAACGCCGGGTGTTCACAGCGAACCGCCGCTATGCCGTCCCGGCCCGTGGCCCGCCAAAGTGGGCGAAAGTTTTCAGTGCGCAACGCATAGATTACCGTGTCGGCAATCGAGGGCTCATCCTCGATCAGCAGTATTTTTTGGTTTGCGATTCGCATTCACCAGTGAGCAAAGGTCAGGGCGATCGGTGTTACTCCGGTCGTGCCCGGTAGGCTTCATCGAACAGCGTTTCAAGTAGTGGATGTACGCCACGTAGCCGGTCGACTACTGTCTTGGCCCAATCGAAATATTCTTGTCGGCGGTCGAGGGGCCAGTCGGCGGGGGGTGCCGTTGCCATATCACGAAGATTGCAAATTTTGTCCGCGAGTTTTACAAGCTTAGCGTTACTGCTGACGTGTCTGGCGCGGTCAATCTGTCGTTGTTTGCGCTGCAATTTCGGAAGCGATGTGTCGTCGGTCACCTCCAAAACGATACCCTGAATCACCGTGCCAAACGCTGCTTCAAGCTCTGCCGCAGTAGTGTCCGTATCTTCGATGGTATCGTGCAGTAGGGCACTGCAAATGACGTCGCTATCGGTGATGCCGGCTGCGTTGACCAACACATCCGCCAACGCTACTGGATGATTGATATACGGCGACGCATCCTTGTTTTTGCGGCGTTGGTCGCGATGTTTGTCGGCCGCAAATGCGAGCGCCCGTATAATCAGCCCTAGACCGCCGGTACTATTCATCGGTCGCTTTCGATATGGCCAGTCCGCATATTGCATGAGGGCACGCAATTACGGCAGCCGGGATCAAGGCCCAGCGTCACGGCAGATAGGCCAAAATCGGTATACTCACAACGCTTACGGAGGTTAAAGCGGTTTATACCGCGGGGAAAATATCGATACTCAGTGCCCAGACCAAATTACGAGCACGTCTCGAGCCACAACTAGCGGCGGCGTTTTTTCCCAGCGCTGCGCGCATCCTCGAATTGAACTTTCAACGATTTGCCCCCTAAGGTCTTGCCGTTCAGGCCTGCAATCGCGGCACGCGCTTCGTGTCCTTCCATTTCTACGAACCCAAAGCCACGACATTTTCCACTAAATACGTCTGAAGCGATGCGTACCGATCGCACCGTACCGAACTCGGAGAACCACTCGCGAACGGTTTCCTCCTTCGCGTCTTCGGGAAGATGTCCAACAAACATTTTTTTCAATGACGGTGTCCTTTTATGTAGGGGCGGCGCGCCGCTGGCGCCAGAAAAACAAACCCCGCAGCGGGCTGCGGGGTCCTAGCGAACGATCCAGACGAAAATTAACCTTCGGCCGTGACTTGCCGGGCTTGGGGCCCCTTCGGGCCTTGCTCGGTCTCGAAGTTCACTTTTTGTCCCTCCACCAGCGTTCGGTAGCCGTCGCCGACGATTGCCGAAAAATGCACGAATACATCTTTGTCACCGTCGCTCGGAGTGATAAATCCAAATCCTTTTGACTCGTTAAACCATTTTACTGTTCCAGTAGCCATTTAAATACTCTCTGTAATTAAAATCGAAAATTAAGCAATTAATCGCATTTCACGACAAGTAATTAACAGGAGAAAGCCGGGAGGGAACTTCTGAAATGACCTGGAATGAAGTGCGGAGGATAGTGTAACCGAATATTCCTGGAAATATCCACAATTTCAGTACGCCCGCCCCGGCCGGATAGCCGGGCGGGCGTACAATAAGACAGCGTTTAACTCTGGATGCGCCACGTGCCGTCACTTTGGCGGCACGCGGTACCGGTCGCGATCTCCGTTTCGCCATTAATTTCAACGGTGGTGCGGTAATCCCGGCACGGGCCGGTACTGCCCGAATAGGTGCGGGTCGGGGTCATGCTGACCGCTTGGCCGTCCGGGTCGGTCCATTCCGCCGTTTGCCCAACCCGATTGTGCTCGAGTACCTGGTTTGAGCGCTGCACGAACGATTTACTCAAGAAATAACCACCGACGCCGCAGGCGGCGGTCCAGCCGTCGCGGCTGCCGTGCCCCTTAAAAAGATAATTACACACAGCCGCCCCCAATAGGCCGCCACCGACTGACAGCATCGACTCTTTGTTAACCACATTCGGATCGGCGCCGACCTGACCGGTATTCGGATTGACGGCGCAGCCACCGATTGTAATGACCAAAGCGCACATTCCGACGGTCGTACAGATACGCATGGGATCTCTCCTCTCGTTAAACCTTCATTGCTGGCAGGTATTGTAGTCTGCGCCTGCCGTTTCGGATTGACATAAATCATTATAGTGTACTGCGGTATATTGGAACTGAAGCCGCTCGCGGTAGTGTGGGGACAACCGATCAGCGGTCGATTGAAGCCGCTTGATCGGCGAGTCTTTCCTTGGCGGTTCTCGATAAACGTTTTATTTGCGCTTCGCGCCGGGCTGCTAGTGAACGCGATGCGACCGCTTCTTGGTAGACTAGGCGCACCGGCCGTCGCCCGCGCGTATAGCGTGCCCCCAGCGCTCGCTGATCGCCATTGTGTTCGGCAACGCGTCGTGCGACATCAAGGGCGATGCCGGTGTAGAGACTGTCGTCGGCGCAGCGAACGATATAGACGTGCCAACTCATAGCAACAACGGTTGCTCGTCGACCTCCTGAACCTGAGCCCGCAAATCTGCCACATGGCCTTCCCAGTAGTTGTGCGTATTAAACCAAGGGAAGCTCAGCGGAAACGCGGGATCGTCCCAGCGCCGGGCGAGCCAGGCGCTGTAGTACAACATGCGCAGACTGCGCAGCGCTTCCACCAGCCTCAGCTCGCGATAGTTAAAATCCGCGAATTCGCAGTACCCTGTTAACACTTGGTCCAACTGAATCGTCTGCTCGCGGCGGTCACCGGATAACAGCATCCAAAGATCCTGCACAGCGGGCGCCATGCGGGTATCGTCAAAGTCCACAAAATGCGGCGCATCGTCACGCCATAGCATGTTGCCGATATGACAGTCGCCATGTACCCGGATATTACGAATCGGACTGGCTTCGCGCAGTGCGGCATCGATTCGGCTAAGCAGCTCGGAGGCGACTTCTTGGTAGGCCGATTCGAGTTCGACAGGAATGACGCCGTCTACGATGAATTTTACGCTCGCATACCCATAGCTCGCGCTGTCCAATAGTGGACGGTGTTCGAAAGGTTTGCTCGCACCGATACGGTGAATACGCCCGAGCAGTCGTCCGAGTACCAGCAGATTGTCCAGGTTATCCAGCTCGGGCGCGCGGCCGCCGCGCCGCGGGAACAAGGCATACAGATAAGCGCCCCGTCTTAATACGCTGTCGTCGTCGGCACCCGTGATTGGCGCTACCACCGGTAATTCCTGGTCTACCAGCTCGAAGCAAAATTCGTGTTCTTCGCGCACTTGTTCCTCAGTCCAACGCTCGGGTCGGTAGAATTTTGCGATGAGTGGTTCACTATCCTCGATTCCGACCTGGTAGACGCGATTCTCGTAGCTGTTTAGCGGAAAAATGCGTCCATCGCAGATCAGCCCGTGACCCTCCACGGCCTGTAAAATGAAATCTGGGGTCAGCGCGTCAAACGGTCTGGGGTTTTTCGGGTCCATCTTCGCCTGCGGGTTGATTATTCGATAATTAGCGCGACAATAGCGCGTCATCTCTGCGCCCCACAACGTCATAGGCGCGGCTCGCATTTTAGTACGCCATCGACTTGATAGACTATTCCCTGAACTATGACTTTAGTACGCTTTGACAACGTATCCCTTGAGTTCGGCGATGTGCCCTTACTCGTACATATCGAGTTTGGGATCGAGCTTGGCGAGCGTGTGTGTTTAATTGGCCGCAATGGTGCCGGCAAATCGTCGTTACTAAAGCTCATTACCGGAGAACTCGAACCGGACCACGGTAATATCGAATTTCAAAGCGGGATGGTCGTTAGCCAGTTGGCGCAGACCATGCCGGGAGGCTTGGATCGCAAAGTATTCGACGTCGTTGAGTCGGGACTCGCCGACTTGCGGCGTATGTGTGCCGATTATCAAAAGCGATCGGCTTTGCCGTTGGACGCGAAGGGCTTAAAAGAACTGGAGGCGCTGCAGCATAACATCGAGGTGCATGGGGGCTGGGATCTCGAGCGCCGCATCGAAACGATATTGACGGAGCTGAATTTGCCGGCAGATCGTCCGCTACGCGAATTGTCAAATGGCTGGCGCCGGCGCGTTGCGTTGGCACAAGCGCTGGTTTGTAATCCGGAGTTGTTGTTGCTCGATGAGCCCACCAATCACCTCGACCTCAGCACGATCGAATGGCTCGAAGGCAAAGTGCATGCGTTTTCCGGCAGTGTATTGTTTGTAACCCACGACCGTGTGCTGACGCAGCGTCTCGCCACCCGCATTGTTGAATTGGATCGAGGCCGGGTGACCAGTTGGCCCGGTGACTATGCGAATTTTCTGGTCCAAAAGCAGAAAACACTGCAAGATGAAGCGCGCCACAACGCATTGTTCGATAAACGTTTGGCGCAGGAGGAAGCGTGGATTCGGGAAGGCATCAAGGCGCGGCGGACCCGCAATGAGGGCCGAGTGCGCGCTCTACAGGCGATGCGCCTGGAGCGCGCCAAGCGTTTGCAGCCGCTCGGCAAGGCCCGGGTGCGACTGCAAGTTGCCACGCCGTCGGGCCGCAAAGTCATTGACGCCCGCCGCCTGAGTTACCGTTATGGCGGTGCGCCGGTGATCGATGACTTTTCGATAAAGATCATGCGCGGTGACCGGCTCGGAATCGTGGGCAATAACGGGGTCGGGAAGAGCACGTTGCTGCGACTGTTAATCGGTGACTTAAGTCCACAACAGGGCGCCGTCAAACTGGGCACACATCTGGATATTGGATATTTCGATCAGCAGCGCCAAGATCTTAACCCAGAGAAGACCATTGCAGAAAATGTTGGTGATGGCCGGGAACATATCAATATAAACGGGAAGGATCAGCACATCGTAAGTTACCTCACGGGTTTTTTATTTAGTCCGAAACGCGCGATGACCCCTGTTAAAGCCTTGTCCGGTGGAGAGTGCAACCGCGTGCTGCTCGCGAAGTTGTTTACCCGGCCTTCTAACCTTTTGGTGTTGGACGAACCGACCAACGACTTGGATATCGAAACCCTGGAGGTGCTTGAGGCACGCCTCGTGGAATATCGCGGCACGCTCATCGTAGTCAGCCACGACCGCGAATTTCTGGACAATGTGGTGACCAGCGTCGTGGTATTCGAAGAAGGTGCTGAAATCCGAGAATACGTCGGGAATTTTAGTGATTGGTTGCGGCACGGTAAACGTTTGGCCGAACTCGATAACCCCAATAAACCAATTCTGCGGAACGAGGTGGCCGTGGCTCCCGTCGTAAAGCCGGGGGCGAATAAACCGCGCAAACTGAGCTACCATTTGCAGCGGGAGCTGGACACTCTCCCAGCGAAGATCGAAACGCTGGAACGTGAAGTGGAGACACTACAGGCTCGCATCGACGATCCTGGGTTTTACGACCGACCGTTTGCCGAAGTACAACCGGTGCTGGACGAGTTGGTTGGTAAACAACAGGAACTCGAACAATCGATTGAGCGTTGGTCGGGATTGGAAGATATGCAAGACGAAGTAAAAAGTTAGGATTGCAAACCCGGATACTTCACGAAGGCGGACCATGAGCCAATCATCTTATCAATACTTGCGCTGGTTACCCCGTGTTTTCGGGTACGGGGCCACCGAAAAGTTTGTCCTGTTCGGATTCAGGAAAAATCGGTCGTCGTATTCGTCACGATCCGCCTTGATCCATAGCTACGGCTATGCATCGGCGGACGATCGCACCGACTACTTAGCCCGATTTCCCATGAACTCCGGACCCTTCATGAAGTATCCGGGTAAAGTGAGGATAGCTATGAACGTCATAAAGCCATTATTGAGTTGCGCCTTCGCGGCGATGATTTTTGTCGCGATCGGTAACGTTCACGCGTTTGAGTTACAGTGGTTCGGTCAATCGGCGGTCAAAATCACGACAGATGACGGCAAGATCGTTGTGATCGACCCCTTTATTACCAAGAATCCGAAGACCCCTGACGCGCTCAAGGATCTGGGTAAACTCGGCAAGGTCGACCTGATTTTGTTAACTCACGGTCACGGCGATCACGTTGGCGACACGGCGGAATTGGCCAGAATGACGGGCGCTAAAGTCGCGATGAATGCGGATATGGGCCACACCTTCGGCACCTTGGGTATAGTGCCCTACGAGCAACTAATTCGCTTTAATAAGAGCGGTTCGATTCAACCGTTCGGTGCTGGGATTACCGTGACTATGGTGCACGCCGAACACAGCTCCGAGGTCGTCCATGAAGACGCGGAGAGTGGCGTCAAACGTGTATATCCGGGAGGCGAACCTGTCGGATACATCATTCAACTTGAAAGCGGGTTTATCGTGTACCATGCGGGGGATACCGGGGTTTTTGGCGATATGGCCTTTATCGGCGAGTACTACCGGCCAGATCTTGCACTGTTGCCGATCGGCGGTCACATCACGATGGACCCGGCCCACGCGGCCTACGCCGTGAGGCATTTTCTGAAACCGCAGGCCGTCTTGCCTATCCATTACGGTACATTTCCGCCATTAAAAGGCACTCCTGAGCAATTCGCGGCCGCACTCGGCGAGTTTCCGGTGAGTATTCTGCTGATGGCGCCAGGTGACTCAAAACGTTTTTAGCAAATACTTCGCCTAATCTCGACCCTAAACCCGGTAGTTGCACCAAATCGGTGCAACTGTTGCGGACTCGGCGGAGATTTGTGGTACACTCCGCCGTACATTAAGTCGCCTCGCCAAGAGCACGTTCTCGTCCCTCTCGCGTCAACCCCGGCTCGGATTTCCAGGGTCGTGAGTGATCCACGGACCTCCCGAACGTCTCCCATGGTAATCGTCAATTCGCAGTTACACGCGCAGCTCGGGTTGTGGCGGCCTCATACACTCCAGGAGACAGTACGATATGAGTCAACCGGTAGCTCCCAGCATCAACGAGAGTGCGGACGAACCGCAACCACGCAAAGACGCATTCCACTACACCGTGGTGTCCGTCGAGAGATCGAATGGCCCCGACGGCGCACCCGGCAGCGATTGGTATCGCTATGTGATCGAGAAACCAGGTTCACCGATAACTGGGTACCGTCGCGGTAAAAAGAGCGACGTAATGGCTTACATCAGCGAATGCATGGGTCAGCTCGAAGAGCGTATGCAAAGCGGCAAAGCGCCCCGCGCCCGCGGCCGCAAACCGAAGGAACAGATCAATGCACAGGCCAAGGAGCAGACCGCGGCCGGCTAGAAATACCGACATCAAGCCAAATCGAGGTCGCACAACGCGGCCTCGCGTCTTTTCCACATTCTACGTAACAGCCCGGTAACGCTTGAACCGGCGCAGCCCGATCTAACGGTGCCCGAATTTCCGCGGCGTCTCTGCGTTTCCTGGAGAAATCCACAAACTCGGCTACATTCACTTGTAATTTGTGCGCCGCACCATATAATGCGCGCCTCCACGCACCGCGACGACTACCAGTGATTGACCACGATAAACCAGTACGTGTGATCCACAACTGGAAACACGACTGCTATAGCATATTGCAAAACGGGCGGCTCAAGGCCTCGGCCCGACAGGTGCGACTATCGGACGTGGAATTCTGCGTGCGGGAGTCGGGCCGAGAACGCATGCTGCGTAATCAGCGCCGTAACATTCATGCTTACGCCATCGGCCATTTGTTGGACTTCGTCCACCCCGACGACGACCGCGATCTTGGTGGCATGTCCGGCCGCAGCGTCTACTATGATCCCTACGGGTTCGCATACTTCGCCGACAAGGATACTCAAGCGCCGGTCAACTCCGCTCGGATCGTGCAGTTCGACGAACGAGGTGTGGTGTATTCGGATCTGGTCAGCGAACTTTAATCGGTTATTTGGCCGGAAAACCGCCCTTACGGTAGTTAGTTCTCAATCTCGCCGTCACGTGTCGCCGGCATCGAGATCGTCCAGTTCATCCTCTTCGTCCTCCCAATCATAGCGCTTCTCAGGCCGCGCCTGATCGCGGTTTCGAAGTAGAAACGCGAGCAAAGTGCCGATTGCGGCGCCGAATAAATGCGATTCGAACGAAATTCCCGGCTCGGTGGGGAGCACGCCCCATAGCATGCCGCCGTAAAGGAAAAACACCAGCAGTGCCAGCGCGATAGACAGTCGGTCGCGCCGCAATAGACCGATTGTGATTAGAAAGAACATCATGCCGTAGATGAGTCCACTCGCACCGATGTGATAGCTGCTCCGAGCGAAAATCCAAACCCCGAAGCCCGAGCCCAAGTAAATTAACGGGATCCCGAGCCGTGCCGCACGCGGATAGCCAT
>JAOTWM010000550.1 GCA_029862885.1 Gammaproteobacteria bacterium | reverse complement strand
GGATGACGAGTGGCGCTATCCGATCAGTGGAGATCCGATAGATGTCATCACGGCGGTGCGGGCCGATTTCGATGGAGGCTACAACGTCGAAGTACGTATTCCTCGTTATATGTTGAGCGCACAAACCGGTTTGGCATTTGCAGTGGCCGATGTGGACGATCCCGAAAAACGCGAAGTAGAGAAAATCATTACCACGATGCCGGAAGTTGATTCGAAATCGATCGGCCGTCTGCTGTTGCATTCACCGGAAATTGCGAAAATTCTTCACGGCCTCGATAAACCCGATGCGCGGATCTGGATTCTTGATTCGGAGCAGCGCGTTCGGGCGGTAGTCGGTAGCTTATCGTCGGCCGGTCGCGCGTCGCGGCAGCGGGAACTGCGGCGCGACTCACAATCGTGGATTCAAAAACAGTTATCACGATTGTTTGAGTTGATCTTAGAGTCTCCAACGGAGCAATTCGAAGATATTTCGCCGCAGGAATCGTATCGTCGCGACGAAATATTCCACACTGCGTTGGTCGGCTCTCCGGTAGCGGGGCGACGTCCGTCGTTAGACCGCCGAGCCGAGATAATAATGGCCGCCCAACCGATCTGGTCCGGTAATAAGGTACTCGGTGCAGTGGTCGTGGAACAGAGCAACAACGAGTTACTCGCATTGCAACAGGCCGCTTTACAGGACGTCGCTACCGTTACTGTACTCGTATTCTTGTTTGTGACTGCTGCACTGTTGATATTCGCGTCACGGCTCACATTGCGCATTAGTCGACTGCGCAATACGACGGAAAGCGCCATTACTCCAGAAGGACGCGTGCGTCGCGGTCGAATCGAAACCGGGCAGGAAGCCGGTGATGAAATCGGCGACTTATCGCGCAGCATATCCAGCATGCTAAACCGACTGACACAATACACCCGGTATCTCGAGGGAATGCCGGACACGTTGGCCCATGAACTGCGTAACCCGCTTAACGTTGTCAACTCTTCGCTCGACAATCTTTACAAAGAGGTTCCTGAGGCGGTTTCCTCTAAGTATATGGAGCGGGCCCAGAACGGTATCAACCGTTTGCGTTCGATCTTAACCAACCTGACTGAAGCGGCAAATCTCGAGGACGCATTACGGGACGAATCGCGTGAGCGGATCAATTTGGCGGATTTGGTGTCAAGCTATGTCGAAGGTTACCGGCTCAGTCATCCACATCACGACTTCGACTTGCAGATTCACGACAAACCGTTGTTGATCGATGGATCACCGGACCAGATCGCACAAATGCTCGACAAATTAGCCGACAATGCATTGGATTTCAGCAGCAAAGACTCGCCGATCAGCGTTAACCTGAAACGTCTCAATGGTTCTGCGTTAATCAGTGTGGCGAACCACGGGCCAAGCCTTCCTGAACATATGCGCGAACGCTTATTCGACCCGATGATTTCGGTAGGAAAAACCAATGCCAAACAATCGCATCTTGGCCTCGGTCTGTACGTGGTACGGCTCATAGCGGAATTTCATAACGGTACCGTGGACGCGAGAAATCGAGGCGATGATCAAGGCGCGGTCGTAACGGTGGCGCTACCATTGGTCCGATAGTAGTTGGCCATTAACAATCCGGCGCAAGTTTCAGACTCCAGCCCGGTCTAATAGATCCTGATGTAGCGAACGGCTGATAGATACTCCGTCACGCCGAGCTAGCAGTCGATGTTGCAGACGTTGTGACCCCGGCAGCCGTGTGCCGTCTTGAGTCAGGATATAAGACAACAACTCTTCCACCCGCCCAACAAAGCCGTCCCCGGCCATAACTTCCGGTCGCAGCAATAAAAACAATTGACCGATTCCGGGCGGTGGTCCGTTAGCCTCGAAAAACGAACTAGCCTCATATCCGAATTGAGAGCCAGTCAATGCCGCACATAAGATTTCGACAACCAGAGCCAACGCGGCACCTTTCGCCTCCCCTAGTGGTTCCATCGTTCCTTGCAACGCGGCTTCCGGATCGGTCGTTGGTTGTCCGTTTTCGTCCCGCGCCCAATCGGCCGGTATCGATGCCCCCTGCCGATTTGCCTGCATGATTTTGCCCCGAGCGACCCGGCTCAACGACAGGTCGACGACGAGGGGTGATACGGATGCTCGCGGGCACGCAAATGCAATAGGATTGGTGCCAAATGTCGCCTTGAAACCGCCCCACGGTGCCATTGCCCCCGGTGTATTGGTGAAACCGAGGGCCACAAAACCTTGCTCCGCCATGCGCTCAACGTGATAACCGCCCACACCCGCATGGTGCGAGTTTCGAATCGCAATCACGGCCGCGCCCAACGCCGTCGCGCATTGCATTCCGTGCTCTAAGCCCAACGCAATAGCCGGAAACGCAAAGCCGAAGCGCGCGTCGATCAGGACCTGAGCAGGTGTACTGTCCGTCGCGACAGGCACAGCGCGACCATCGACCTTACCGCTGAGCGCTTGGTCAGAGTAAAACGGTAACCGCGACAACCCGTGTGAAGCGATGCCGTCGCCCTCCGCCGCTACCAACGCCTGTGCAACCGCGGTGGCATTGTCGTGGCTCGTATTCGACACAGTGAGCACCCGTACCGCCAATTCGTGCAGATCGTCGAGTGCCAGTGTTACCGCATCGGACATCGCGTATTGATTCCGAGGAATTGAAAAATCACGACCACAGTACGATTTTTGCCGCCGCATAACGGCCTTCGAGCAGGTCGGTAAACGCCGCCTGACCGTCAGCGAGTGGCCGTTCATCACTCCAGGTGAGCGGCCCAAGCGCGTCACTGTGCAACATCGCCACCGCGCCTCTTACATCGACCGCGGTGTAGATATAGGTGCCGATCACCGTTACTTCCGTGAGCGTAATGTTGCGCATATCCATTTCTCCATCACCATCCAGCAATCCTACCGAACCTGCACCGATTACCATGCAGCACAACTCCGCGATTGGCCTCGCACATGCACGCCCCGCCAATGTCAGTGTTAAATAACAAATAAATACAATAGGTTATAGCATTATTTAACTAATAAACATTAAGTCATATTGCACTATCGATTAGTTTTCCCGGATTCATAATTTGTAACGGATCGAGGGCGCGTTTCACGCTGCGCATCATTTCGAGCTCGACACTGGAACGATACCGTGACAGCTCAGGCTTTCTGAGCTGCCCGATCCCGTGTTCAGCGCTGAATGTCCCTCCCATCCGCATCGCGAGATCGTGAATTTGATCCGTGACCGGCTGAGCCATTTGCCGGAAATCCTCGGGTGCAACACCCGGCGGAATCGCGATGTTGTAGTGAATATTACCATCACCGAGATGCCCAAACGCGATAACCACGGCATTGGGCACGGTTTTTTGAACCAACTGGCCCGCCTGTTGCAAAAACGACTCAACCTTCGAAATCG
>JAOTWM010000083.1 GCA_029862885.1 Gammaproteobacteria bacterium | reverse complement strand
GCACCGCCGAAAGCGGCGTGGCGATTGTGGGCGCCCGTCTACTGGGCGTGGTCGAGTACTGCCAGCATCTCTTCCAGACGGGTGAACTTCTCTCTTGGCTTGCCGTTGGTTTTGCCTTGTCGCACCTCCGCCGCGTCGATCCGGTGCCAGTCTGGGTAGCTGACCACACGAATGCCGCGGTTTTTCAATAGACCCCTCACTCCATCGGCGCCCAGCTTATTACCAGCGTCAAAATTTGGCAGGTCTGTCAGGAGTGATTTCACTGTGGCTACACTGTCGGCGCGATTGGTGCCAATGATTCCCGTCGGGCCACGCTTGATCCAGCCCGCCACATACAAACCCGGAACGATGTTCTCCCCATCGACGATGCGTCCTTCGTGGTTAGGAAAAACGCCGCGCCCCACGTCGAAAGGAACACCGGCAATGGCAACACCGCGGTAGCCAATGCTGGAAAAGAGCACACCGCATGCAAGTTCCTCTAGCTCACCAGTCGCCCGCGCCAGCTGTTGCGACGGTTCTCCCTCTAAGCGATTTTTCATCAGCACGACACGTTCAAGCCTTTCCTGACCCTTGAGCTCTACCGGACTTCTGAGGAACCGCAAGTGGCAGCGGCGGTGCTGCGTTGGTGGCGGCCGCGAAGCGAACCCTTGAAGCACTTCATAACTTTTCATATTGGCACGGTTGCTTCTCGCGGCAAGTTCCTCGCGGCTCGTCGGACTTAACTCCAGATCGTTTGGATCCACTACTGGTTCGCTGTCCGCCAATTCACCAAGCTCTCTGAGTTCTGAATGAGTGAACTTCGCTTGCGCCGGACCGCGCCGTCCGATCACGTGAATGTCGCGAATCTTGCTCTGGGCCAAAACCTCCAACGCGTGCTTGGCGATGTCCGAATGTTTCAGTTCGTCCACTGTCTTAGAGAGAATTCGGCAGACATCAACCGCCACATTCCCTTGCCCGATAATCGCCGCGGTGTCATGCGACAGATCGAACACTCGATCGCGATAGTCGGGGTGGCCGTTGTACCAGCCGACGAACTCGGTAGCCGTATGGCTACCCAGAAGATTCTCCCCGGGAATCCCTAGCGATCGGTCCGCTTCCGCGCCGCACGTAAATACAACCACATGGTAGAAATCCTTCAGTTCCTCCACACTAATGTCACGCCCAACCATGACATTACCCAGGAGCTGAAATTGCGGAGACTCGGCAATCCGCTGATAGACGAGAATGGGTTTTTTGAGCTTCGGGTGGTCCGGTGCAACGCCACTGCGCACGAGTCCAAAAGGCGAGGGAAGCCTTTCAAACATGTCGACTAAAACTACCGGCTCCGATTTAAGCAACGCCTCGGCGGCGTAGAAACCGCTTGGTCCGCTGCCAACGATGGCTGCTCGCAGCGGGCTGTGGTCTGTACCGAGGTCGCTCACGCCGCTCCGTTCCTTGTATCCGGGAAGCATAGGGGATGCGAAGTCAAAGGCGAACCCTTCTTTCTAAAAACCCAATTCCTTTTGTCGCTCTTCTGCACCTGGATAGGGGTCTTGTTGCTCGGTTACCAGTGGCAACTCGGGTGCGCGTTCTTCGTTGATTTGAATCCACTGCTGCTTGTCCTCCGGGATCGGGTCTTCGTAAATTGCATCAACCGGACACGTAGGTATACAAGCACTACAATCAATACACACTTCAGGGTCAATATAGAGCATCTCGTCATCGCCATGAAAACAGGCGACCGGGCATACCGTGACACAGTCGGTGAAACGGCAGCGTTTACAATTATCCGTTACGATGGTCGTCATTTTATCCTCCTGCTTGCGTCGAGAGCGGAAGCGCCGAACCCTATCTGTTCAGACTAAATGAAGCAACGGCCCACCATCGATACTCTCTGTTCTTGTTGGTTTCGTCAACCACTGCGCGGTACATTTTTGGATCGAGTACAAGGGCGGGCTGAAGGCACAATCAGCGGGACGAGATGCCCAGCAAATTACGCTTCACCGCCGATGAGAAAGGCGTCGTCAAGATGCCTTAATACCACGTTTCCGACCTGGGAAGACGTAATTGGTCCCTGCCGAGGTCGCGGGCTAATCATAAAAAAGCGTGTAGGTAGGGGCCGAAGCCGAAACGTTTTGTGAATAGCAATGCTTTGCTCCACCCGACTCGCGATCCGCTTGTACGCCACCGGTCCCGCGCAGGCCGGACACCGAGGGCCATTCCCAACGCTGTCGGTGCGTTCGGCACCCTCGTCATTCCGAGAAGACGCGCGGTGGGTCAAAGACGCGTGGCGGCCATGATCGCGCTGTTCACGCGGGATCGCGCCGCGCTGGCTCATAGCAAGTCCTGCCGAGCCCTGACGCTGGGCCTCGTCCTGCAGGGGGTCGGGCGCGGGGCGATGACGGCCGACGCTTCGATGGTCTTTATGGATCCGAAAGAGAACGGTTCAGCGCAAAATGTCGGCGGCGGATTTGCCGCCTCGCTACGGATGCTCCGCTGCGTATGCCTTGCACCGATCGTGGCAGCTCTCTCCTTGGCGAGGAGTCGCTGCGACGGTGAGAAAGCGACGGCAAAAAAACTTAAAGCAATAATCATGGGTTGGCGTTAGTATTGCTGTGTGGCTTACAAAGCTGCTGCGTTTGGATTTTTTTTCGCCCATGGCAGGCCCGCTCAAACGCTTACCGCGACCGAGCGCCCCCGCTTTAAGCTTTGAAAACCGCATATCTTCCGTGGAGGAGCACGATTCACTTACAACTGTCCGCGACATTGAACCGCATGTTCCGGACTGGAGCTCTTGGAGAATCCCGTGAATGACTCGAACGAACTTTCAATAAGCTTCAAAACCAAAGGCGTCACCGGCCGCGACGGTTACATCATTGCGGAGGCGTTGGTGCTGGCAATGAAGTACATCGACGATATGCCCAGCAAATTACGCCTTACCGCCGATGAGAAAGACATCATCAAGATCCTCAATGCCGCGTTTCCAACCTGGGAAGATGTATTTGGCCCCGGCTGATGTCGCGGGCAAGCCGTTGCCATCGAGGTCAGATCCCAGTCTTCTCTAATATAGGCTAATTCTAGACGCGATCTTCGGGTGGTCCAGTACTGATTCCAGTATCGGTAATTGAGCGATTTGGAGATTACGCCACGCCTAGAAGATCATCGTATAGTAAATCCTATGTGCCACAGCCGATCGTTCAACGGGCCGGTGGTGCCTTACGCCTAGTACATTAGTGAAAACTGGGACGTAGCATAGTTCTTTGATTAATCCGTGCTACGCCCCCTAATTGTTGTATCGGGATTCTGTCACCAAGTGAAAAGAGAATATGTTTAGTGAGATAAGAATTGGATTTTTACGGGGCATCGGATTTGCGTTATCAGTTCTAATCATATGGGGAGCTGTAGCCATCATATTTTTCATAGTTCGGTACCCCGATCAAGCCGTGAATTTGATAAATGAAATAACTGACTACGATGAATACGTTCGATTTACATCCGAAACAAAGTTGAAAGCAGAAACCGATAGATATGAACTTGATGAGAATAAGCTAGTGCTCTTGGGTCGCGTATTCAATGAAACTGATCACACCTGGAAAAACATAAAGGTAGAGGCCGAACTATTTGACAAAGACGAATTCGTGAAGGAGTGTACTCAAACCCTAGGTGGCTTCTTAAAGCCGGGGGATACCGAAGTTTTTGAGCTTTCTTGCGGCTGCTGTAAACAGAAGAGTTTCCCCAGCTTCGATAGAATCGATCTAAAGGTTACCAATGCGTGGTCAAGTTAGACAGTGATCCATATAAAAATGAATGATACGCACAAATTACTCGCTGAGCTCCCGGTTTGACGAAAATTCAGACGTGTAATTACTCATCGCTCATCGTCCTTGAATCGTCAGTAATGCAAGCGTTACTCGCCGGCCCAGCTCAAGGTTGCAGATCAATGTCGAGGTGAATGTAGTCGCCACGATAAGCCACGTCCGCAAGATAAATCACCGTATTATCGGGCGCCGAGAGGATACGCCTCACGTCGGCCATGGGCTCACCAAGCGGTATCTCGAGTAGGCTTGCGACCTCAACGTCTGCTTTCGAGATGTGCATGGTTTGCCTTGCTTTGCCGATCTTAATGCCGGGCAAGGAAAACAGCACCGGCAATACGGCTTCGTTACGGAATTTCGATCGCGCCTTTCGAAAAATTCGCTCGTCGATGTAGATCGATATAACGCAATACTTGACGTTGTCCCGCGCATGCACGCGGCGCATGTGAAAATAGCTCGGCGCGGCCACGCCATCGCTGTCCAGCAGCTCGGGCGAGGTATTCGACTCTTCGAGGTTGGTGAGAACAGGCTTATCGCCTCTGTACATATCGACGAGTCCGCCCAAAGTCGTGTGTACGCGAAGCTGGCGTTTTGCGCTCGCGAATTCGTGTACCACCGTACCCTTACCCCGTTGCGGTGAAACCAATTCCTCGTCACTTAACAATTTAATCGCTTGGCGCACGGTCACTCGTGCTACCGCGAATTCCCCCATCAACATCTCGATTGATGGCAGCATTTGCCCCGGCTTCCATACACCACGCGCGATACGCTGGCGAAAAATGTCCGCAAGCTGAAGATAACGAGGCACCCGGCTTGCACCGAATACAGGATGCCGGCGCTTAGAGGGCGCTGAACTCTTGGACATTATCGATCAACGGCGCAAAAAATCGGTTGCGTGAAACGTCCTAATTATAGTACTTTTGTCGGCCAATCTAACTATTGATTCTTAGACTGTTTGAGTCATACCAATCCAACTGGAGGAGGTCTCATGTCTAACGAGAGAGAAAAGCAACGACATATTCACGGTTCGAATGTGTCACGGCGCAGCGTTCTCAAGGCTGGCGTGGCTGGCGCCGCAACCCTGGCAGCCCCGGGATTGCTGATCGGCCGTGCGCACGCCGCCGGTGAACATATGGATCTTGATTCGTTTATGGGGGCCGGCATCGACTGGCATATGGCAGATGGCGCACAAATCAACATTGGAGTAATTCCGGCCGGCTACTTCAAGAATCTCGAGGCGGTGTTGCCGGATTTCAAAACACTCACCGGTGTCGATGCGCGACTTGAGATGATTCCGCCTGGGCAGATCCGCCAAAAGGCAGTTCTCGATTTATCCAGCAAGACCGGTACGTATGCCTCTCATTCCGCCGATCCGATGTACTACCAGTTGTATGTTACGAATGGCTGGATCGATCCATTGGACGACTACCTCGGAAACGGCAAACTGACCGACAACAAGTGGTTCGACTTCGAGGACATCCAACCCGGGCATCGTGGCGCAACGTCGGTCGACGGCCGGCCCTACGGCATTCCGTTTGACGGTGAAGCAACCATCCAAATCTATCGAAAGGACGTTTATGACGCAGCAGGGATTGGACCGGCCGAGACGCTGGAGGAATACGAATCCAATGCGGCGAAGATTCACGACCCGGACAATCGTCTATGGGGCTGCGCGCTGCGGGGCTTTCGCGGTGCCGGGCAGAACATGTATATCTATCCGTCGATATTTCGCTCCTACGGCGGGGAATGGTTCGACGGTGACCGTATCACGGTCGACACCCCCGAAGCGCTTGGCGCGCTCGAATACTATGTCAAACTTCTCAATAACTACGCACCCAAGGGTGTCGAGAACTGGAACTGGCCCGACATCGCCGACGCGTTTGGGCAGGGCACGGTCGGTTCCTATATCGATGCGCACGGTAGCGCAGCGGTGGTTGCTAATCCCGAAAAGTCGAAAGTCGTTGGCAAAATCGGATTTGCGCGGTGGCCGAAGGGGCCGTCCGGCAAACGCGTTACCTCCATCTGGAATTGGAGTTTCCCGATCAATGGCGCACTGACGGATAAGCAGAAACAGGCGACCTGGCTATTCAATCAGTGGGCCGGATCGCGCGAGGTGCAGGTGGCGACATCCTATGCGTTTCCGGGCGCCTATAAGCGCACCGGCGCCAATCGCGCATCGTTATGGGAAGATCCGAAATTCCTCGACCTGATGGGTAAGTTTGGCCACAACTATGTGCAGGCCGCCACCGAGTCGTTTGCAAACGATACCGATCCCGACTGGCGGCCACGGCTTCCGCAGTGGCCGGCGGTCGGCGACACGATGGCAACGGCAATCCAGT
Organism: Gammaproteobacteria bacterium; assembly: GCA_029862885.1. Classification (GTDB taxonomy): domain Bacteria; phylum Pseudomonadota; class Gammaproteobacteria; order Arenicellales; family JAOTWM01; genus JAOTWM01. The sequence continues at coordinate 8,678 of JAOTWM010000083.1, read as the reverse complement.
CCGCCCTGGTGGGACAGGCGACGCCCGCGGATGCACTCAAGGACGCGCAAAAGAAGATAGACAAAATCCTCAAGACTTAGTCTCCGGATGGCGTCTTTGGCTGGTGGAAACGGCGATCTAAATTCCGGAGAGAAGCGCTTCGCCGTTCTGCTGACCGCACCCAGTCTGCTGGTGCTGCTGCTAACGACGACCTTCCCTCTCGCCTATCTGGTCTGGAGCTCGTTTCAAACAATCAATCTCGCGATGCCGTTTCTCGACGGCTTCGCGGGATTCGATAATTACATCGAAATGTGGGACGACTCCCGGTACTGGCATTCGATCGGGTTGACCGGCATTTATACGGTATCCAGTGTATCGATGCAGGTGGTGATCGGGATGGGCTTGGCATTGCTGGTCATGCAAATCCCGCAAGGCCAGTGGATTTTTCGTATTGTCGCCATACTGCCTATCGTGCTGGCCCCAGTGGTCGTCGGACTGTTTTGGCGCACGCTGATGTTGGCACCGAATTTCGGGATGATTGACTTCATTATTCAGTGGCTCGGATTCGAACAGGTCAATTGGCTGGGCGCGCCGGTGCCCGCCCTGATATCGGTCATCGCGATTCACACCTGGCAATGGACGCCGTTCGCGTTTCTGGTGTTTCTTGCGAGCCTCGCGTCATTGCCTACCGACGTATACGAGGCGGCACGCATCGACAAAGCCAACGCGTTGCAGCGCTTTTGGTACATTACCCTGCCCTTGCTACGCCCGGCCATCGTAATCGTCGTTATTATGCGCGCCATGATTTCACTCGCCGCATTCGCCGCGATATTCGCGGCCACTGGCGGCGGCCCCGGCACTGCGACTGAAATCCTTAATCTCTATGCGTTCAAGACCTCGTTCATCGAGTTAAACTTTGGCTACGGTTCCGCACTCGCGGTATCGCTATTGGTCATTACAATGGTGGTTTCCGGCGTGTTATTTCGCCTGCGAACGGCGCGCGGAGCAGGAGGGAACTAGCGTGGGTAATTCACGAAGACAGACCATGAACCAAGCAGCTTCTCAACATTTGAAACGGTTACCCCGTGTTTTGAGGTACGGGGCCTCGGCACCGCGTATGCAGTTCGGATGCGACCGATCGGCGGTATTCGGCTTCGCCTCTAACCGCCCTACGCCCGATTGCGCCAGAGATTCGAACGATTCATGACGTATCCGGGCTAGTGCAACAACGATCACGCGCCGCGACCCGGCGCAACTTCATGTTAGTTTCAGCGGCGAGCCTGCTGCTACTGGTGTGGGTGTTTCCGCTGTTGTGGGCGATACTGGTTTCGCTGAAATCGGAGAATGAGGTGCTCGCCTACCCACCGAACCTGATCTTCGAACCGATAGCGCAAAATTATAAGGACGCGCTGTTCGGAGACTTCTCCATCGTGCCGAGTCTCGTTACCAGCACTATCGTCGCCGTATCGACCACTTTCCTGACTATCGTGCTCGCGGTTCCGGCCGCCTATGCGTTCGCGCGGCTGCGGCTGCCGGCAAAGAAAACCTTAGGGTTTTATACGCTGGCCACACAGATGGTGCCACCGGTAGGCTTGGTAATTCCCTACTTCCTGATTCTGAACCGCGTTAATTGGTTGGATACGTATCAAGGCATGATTATTGTATATCTGACCTTCTCGCTGCCGTTTGCCATCTGGTTGATGGTCTCTTACATGGAGGACATTCCACTGGAAATGGAAGAAGCGGCACTCCTGGATAAAGCGAGTCGCCTACAGACCCTTTGGCACATCATCATCCCGCAGGTGCGTGGCGGCATTGCCGTCACGGTGATTTTTGTTTTCCTTAACGCGTGGAACGAATTTCTATTCGCGGTGCAGCTCGGAGGTAACACGGTCCGGCCGGTTACCGTCGCGATGTACAACTTCGTGTCCGTCGAACAGACATTGTGGGCAAAACTCGCGGCCGCAGCGTTAATAGCGATGTTACCGGTCGTGATCATCGGCATCGCCGCCCAGAAACAGATCGTAAAAGGCCTGACGGTCGGGGCGGTCAAAGGCGGAGGACGCCGATGACGGCCAAGGGTCGGGTTAATCTCAAGAATATTTGCAAGCGCTTCGGTAGTTTTGTGGCACTGGACCATATCGACCTTGAGATCGAGCCGGTTGAGTTTTTCGCGCTGCTCGGACCGTCTGGATCGGGGAAGACGACAACATTGCGTATGATTGCAGGTCTCGACTCGCCGGACGAAGGCGTGATTGAGGTCGACGGCGTCGACGTGACCCACGCGCCGCCCGGCGAGCGCGATATTGCGATGGTGTTTCAGAATTACGCGCTGTATCCGCACATGACGGTCCGCGACAACATCGCGTTCCCGCTGAAGATGGACCGGGTTGCCGCCGCCGATATTAAACGATTGGTGTTGCAGGCGGCGGAAACCGTGGATATCGATCACCTGCTCGATCGACGGCCCGGCCAGTTGAGTGGTGGCCAACAGCAACGCTGCGCGCTGGCCAGAGCCATCATCCGACAACCGAAGTTGTTTTTGCTCGACGAGCCGTTATCCAACTTAGACGCACAGCTTCGACTGCAGACCCGAGTCGAACTCAAAAAGTTGCAGAGAAGCCTCAACGTCACTGCCATCTATGTCACCCACGATCAGGAAGAAGCGATGACCCTGGCGGATCGTATGGCGGTCTTTCTGGATGGAGCCATCATGCAGATCGGCACTCCCGAAGAAGTTTTCAACCGCCCTCGCACCATTCAAGTCGCGGCATTTATCGGCAGCCCACCTATGAACTTGCTTCCAGCAAATCTTCAGGGCACCACATTAACCATCGAGGGAAGAGATTTCGAACTTTCAGCGGCGCCGCCCACGCAAGCGGAATCGGTAATAATGGGCACTCGGCCATCCCATGTTCGCATTGATCCGAACGGTATCCCGGCGCAGCTCTATCTGTCCGAGAACTTAGGCGAGAGTTACCTGCTTAATCTGTACCTCGGTGAGCACCTGGTAAAAGTGCGTGTGGCCGAAATGCTCGGAGTAACGGATGGCGATACGGTGCCGATTTCATTCGATGTCAACGCAATCCATCTGTTTGACGCAAACACCGGTCTGCGCATTGAGCGTGGGTAACGTGCCAGACGATTTTACCCACACCACCTGGGCGGCCGGTACAAAAGAGGACTAATCAAAGATGCGAGACAGACCCAACGTATTGCTGATACTCAACGACGACATGGGGTATTCAGATCTCGGCTGCTATGGCGGGGAAATCGATACGCCCAACCTGGATCGATTGGCGAGTAATGGAATCCGCTTTACCCAGTTCTACAATTCACCGCGATGCAGCCCGTCGCGCGCGTCGCTGTTAACAGGGTTGTATCCGCATCAGACCGGCATCGGTATCCTGACCTATCCCACCGGACCCGAGGGATACGCCGGTGACCTTAACCGCAATTGCGTGACCGTCGCGGAGGTGCTACGAGAAGCGGGTTACCGAACGTACCTGAGCGGCAAGTGGCATATTTCCAGCAATCTGACGGAGCCGACCGATTCATGGCCGCTGCAGCGCGGTTTCGACGAATTTTACGGCACCATCATTGGGGCCGGTAGCTTCTATAGCCCCAATACACTCACCCGCGGCAATGACAACGTCGAACACGAAGCCGAACACGACGATTCGTTCTTCTATACGGACGCCATCAGCGACCAGGCGGCGACCTATATCATCGAGCACAACGCAACCAGTCCGAATCGGCCGTTCTTTCAATATGTGTCCTATACCGCACCGCACTGGCCATTGCATGCGCACGATGAAGATATCGCGAAATACAAGGGTCGCTTCGACACCGGCTGGGACCGGCTTCGCGAAGAGCGTATGGCGCGAATGGTCGAAGCGGGCATTATCGATGCGGACTGGAAGCTGACGGATCGCGACCCGTCGCAACCAGAGTGGAATAAAGCCAACGATATAGAATGGTTGCTGCGTTGTATGGAGGTCTATGCCGCTCAAGTCGATCGCATGGATCAAGGTATTGGCCGCATCGTCCAAGCGCTCGAAACCACCGGCCAACTCGACAACACGCTTATTATGTTCCTGTCCGACAACGGGGCGTGCGCAGAGGACATTCCCGACAACGTGTCCGTAGAAGAACTCGTGAACAACCTCATGATCGCCAAATCTCATACGCGCGATGGCGAGGAAGTTATACTCGGCAACATTCCCGAGATCATGCCGGGCCCCGAAAACACTTATCAAAGCTATGGCACGGCGTGGGCGAATTTGTCCAACACGCCATTTAGACTCTACAAACATTGGACCCACGAAGGCGGCGTATCGACCCCGCTTATCTGCCACTGGCCCGATGGGATTGGGGATTCCGGCGGCCTCCGGCATACGCCGGGACATCTGCCGGACATTATGTCAACGATCGTGGAAATTTGCGGCGCCACGTATCCGCAAGAGTACCAAGGGCATCGCATCCCGCAACCGGAAGGACATAGCCTCGCACCGGTGTTCGCGGACGATCAACTGGCGGAGCGGCCGATATTCTGGGAGCACGAAGGCAATGCCGCAGTCCGCGCCGGTAAGTGGAAATTGGTTCGCGAGTACCCAGGGCCTTGGGAACTCTATGACATGCAAAAGGATCGCACCGAAATGATGAACGTTGCCGACCGCTATCCCAATATCGTTGCAAGAATTGCACGACAGTACGAAACCTGGGCCAACCGATGCGGCGTTATTCCAAGGGAGAAGATCCTGAAAATGATGAAGGAGTTGCCCGGAAAGGCGTTCTGGGAAAATGAGTAATGCGCAGCGTTGTGCGTAAATTATGACGCCGACTCATAATTACCCATGTTGTTCCGGGTCCGGGCGCAATGCACCCGCCGCGACTTCAAGGCAGTATTCGTTCAACCCCGCTTTGCGACCGCATCACAGCAATATGGTCGTGCTGGAAGATCCGGATTTCCTGATGGGAACCGATAGCGGCGAAGGATTCCCGAGTGACGGCGAGGGCCCACAACGAAGGGTGACCTGCTCGGCATTCCACATGTCGCTTTACACCGTTTCCAATGTGGAATTTCGCCGATTCGTCGACGCCACCGATTACAAAACGGACGCGCAGAGATACGGCTGGTCGTTCGTATTTCGCCTGTTCGTTGCGGAGGAAAACGGAATTGAACCGATCGATGTTCCACCCGACGTGCCGTGGTGGGTGCCGGTTAACGGCGCGTATTGGGCGCAACCCGAAGGGCCGGCGTCTAACATACGTGATCGGATGGATCACCCGGTCACCCACGTGTCGTGGTTCGATGCGAAGGCTTATTGCCACTGGTCGGGAACCCGGCTACCGACCGAAGCCGAGTGGGAGTACGCCGCACGCGGCGGCCTCGAAGGGAAACGCTACGCCTGGGGCGACACGCTCGAAGTAAACGGGCACCACAAATGCAACCTTTGGCAAGGACAGTTTCCCGATATAAACACCGCCGAAGACGGCTATATCGGAACCGCACCCGTCGACGCCTTCGAGCCGAATGGATTCGGACTCTATAATGTTTGCGGCAATGTCTGGGAGTGGTGCGAAGACTGGTTCTCGCCCAACTACCACCGCGTCACGAAACCACGCAACCCCATCTACATGATTCCCACCGGCAACCGCTCCATGCGCGGTGGCTCGTTCCTATGCCACGACTCTTACTGCAACCGATACCGGGTAGCCGCTCGCAGTTCCAACACACCGGACAGCTCGACCAGTCACTGTAGCTTCAGAGTCGCTGCCAACCTGACTGCCCGCTAAACGACTCGGGAAGGTCACGGATCCGGCACACCGTACAAGGAAATTGCCAAAATGATACAAGATGTTCTGATTAGAGACGAAAAAAGCACTGATTTTGAGGTCATCTCCGAGGTAACTATCGCAGCATTTGAAACGATGGAGATTAGTAATCACACTGAGCAGTTCATCATTGATGTACTACGATCAGCGAAAGCCTTAACCGTATCATTGGTCGCGGAGGCAGATAGCATTGTTGTGGGACATATTGCATTCTCTCCCGTAACCATGTCGGACGGCACCAAAGATTGGTACGTACTCGGCCCGGTTTCAGTACATCCAGACTTTCAGCGTAAGGGTATTGGAAAGGCACTTATACAAGAAGGATTGTCACGCTTGAAAAACCTCAAAGCGAAAGGTTGTTGCCTGGTCGGGCATCCTCAATACTATCGACAATTTGGATTTAAGAATGTTAAAGGATTAGTCCATGAAGGCGTTCCCCCAGAGGTGTTCTTCGCTCTTTCATTTGACGGAGATATTCCGCAAGGCAATGTCTTGTTTCATGAAGGATTCAAAGCAAATTGCTAACAAGGCGCTCCAGCAGACGGCTAACCGCCGCCGCTAAGTTCTAGCGTTCGTACAAGATTGAAGTGTCGGAGGAGAAATGACTAAAGGAAATGGGCGATGCCTTTGTGGCGCTGTAAAGTTTACTGCAAAGAACATAAATAATAACGTGGCCGCTTGTCATTGCGGCACGTGCAGAAGATGGGGCGGCGGGCCTCTGATGGCCGTTAGCTGTGGGACAGAAGTCGCATTTGAAGGAGAAGAGAATATTGCTGTCTACAACTCTTCTGATTGGGCAGAGCGAGGGTTTTGCAGGAAATGCGGTAGTCACTTATTTTACCGGCTCAAAGAAATCAATGAACATCAAATACCAGTAGGTCTCTTTGATAATCAAGGGAGTTTCAATTTCGACTTACAAGTTTTTATTGATAGAAAACCTTCTTTTTATAGGTTTGCTAATAAAACAAACGAAATGACCGAAGCAGAGGTGATAGAAAAGTATGCGCCTGAGCAGAACACTTAATGAAAATAAGGGGACAGACTTATTTTTCTAGCTCCCCTCGCTTACAGGGAGTGGAAAAAATATATCCGTCCCGATTATTCCGATAAGTTAGCAATGCCGGCGGAAGGTTGGTACAAAAACTGAAGTATTTTTTGACTTGGGGTTGTAGCAGCTCTTATAGGCGCGATCGAATACGTTGCCGTAACGATGCGCGGTTTCCTCGAAGATCTCGCGGTGGTCAATGACGCTATCTTCGTACACCGGCGCCGGCTTCAGTAGCAGAACCAGATCATGACCTTGTTGTGCCTTGGACTCGGCCGTAGCCCGACTCCAGAGATCACCGGGTCCGACGCTATCGACAATTACTTTCGTATCGTTCTTCGCGCCCCATTCCTTAACATAAGTATCGTTGAACCAACTATCGTACGCGGGCACGAAATGCTTCCACTTCAGAATCTTCAAGGTCTGTTGCTGCGCTCGCCCAGGAACAACGATTGCGGAGCCGGCGCCCACGGCGAGGACCGTTGCGGCAGTAGCTTTTTGAAAGCGTCGGCTTGAGGCGATTTTATTGCTCCGGGCCACAATGTCATCATCCCATACACGAATTGATCAATGTTATCGCAAGTCGCCTAGTGCAGCGAGCGAATGAAGCACCATCCCCCGCAGATCGGTCGGATACTGTGATGGCGAAACCCCCTGGCTATCCGGGCCACTTAATGGTCATACTGAATCCAAATTGGTCGAAAAAGATATTATGAGTCAAGCAACGTAATCAACACTTTTTGATTGTCATCGCTACTCCGCGCGCGCAAAATCCTGGGATTCCTAACGTGGGGGTAGCGGGAAGAAATACGGATAGTAAGCGTCGGTCGCAAGCTTGGGAGTAACAATATGCCGATAGCAGCAGATAAAAAGCGCGGCCACGCTGGCGGCGGTCGCTCCGCTCGCGTTGCGCGGCGCCAGTCGGATCGCACCGCGGCTGGTGCGCCTGCCTATATTACCCGCAAAATTCCGACTTACGAATTGCTCGATGAAGAGGGTTTGGTAAAGCTCGAGAACCACGCCGAGTGGATTCTTGCCGAGGTTGGAATGGAGATTCGCGGCGATGGGGTCGCGTTGCAGCTGTTTAAGGATGCCGGCGCGAGCGTCGACGGCGAGCGCGTGCGCTTCGATCGTGGGCATGTGCGCGCGCTGTGCGAAACCGCACCCAGAACATTCACGATGCAAGCGCGCAACCCGGATCGCAACATCGAATTTGGAGGCGACAATCTGATCCTGGGCCCGGCGTACGGCTCACCAATCGTAACCGACTTAAGAGGCGGGCGCCGTTACGGCACGGTCGAGGACTTCGCGAATTTTATCAAGCTCACCTATCTGACCCCCTGGCTGCATCACCAGAGCGGTACGGTGTGCGAACCGGTGGACGTCGCGGTTAACAAGCGCCACTTGGATATGGTTTACACGCACCTGCGCTACTCGGACAAGCCGTTTATGGGCTCGGTGACAGCACCGGAACGCGCCGAGGATTCACTCAGCATGGCACGCATCGTGTTCGGTGAGGCGTATATGGAAAACCATTTGGTGATTCAAGGAAATATCAACGTGAATTCGCCGCTGGTGTATGACGACACCATGACGGGCGCACTGCGCACCTATGCCGCTGCGAACCAGGGTAACGTCATATCGCCGTTTATTCTCGGCGGGGCGATAAGCCCAGTCACGCAAGCCGCACTCATCGCCCAGGCGCACGCCGAGGCCATGGTCGGAATCGCGCTTACACAATTAGTGCGCAGAGGCGCGCCGGTTGTTTATGGCAGCTTTCTGACCACCATGGACCTTAAAACTGGCGCCCCGACCT
>JAOTWM010000549.1 GCA_029862885.1 Gammaproteobacteria bacterium | reverse complement strand
CAAAGACCGGATGAGCCTGGCCAACAACCATCCGACAACAATCAGGATGATCGCCCCCAAAGCTTGCGGCAAATAGGCCGCGATCGAAGTAAAGAACGTGGTAACGCTCACCTCGAGCGCCGACATGATTTCGGTGTAGGTATTCATCTGCTCCGCCTGAGCTTTAGTGCGTGCCCCGCGGTAATATACGCTAAAACATTGTGGTTATACATCGCGCGGGGCGGTCACGCGATCACGTTGCATACCTGATACCGGGAGTGCCCAGTGATTGGGCTGGACGCGGCCAAATATTCGAGCGTCGCCGCAGCGTTGACTACACAGTCCTTGCGCTTCCTGGTTAAACGCACATTACGGCGGCCATGCCGACGCTTTGTAGCACGCAGGAGTGGCTGCGTAGTAACGCATTGCATTCAGCGCACGGCGCCCGCGCCGTGTCGGGGGAAACCAACGATGCGTACTTGCGTGCACAACCCTTCCAGGTTGGCACCTCGTCGTGCCTGTCTTTGGCCGGCCTGGCCGCAGGGGCCAGCACAATGCGAAGAGTTTTCGCAAAGGGTCGGGGATTGGTTACCGGCGGATGTCTATCTTTGAGTGCCTTGGTCTGCCAAGGCCTGGGGCAACAGATGCTCGTACACCCCACGCTTAACCCCAGCGGGCCGGGGTATCCCGGATTTCAATGCCTGCTCTGGTCGGATTCGCGCAGCGCTGAAATTGCGCCCACGAGTAACACTGCAAATTCGTCCAACAAGTGCAGCGCCGCCGTGGTTTGGTAAATACAGTCTGCGTTTGATTCGGCAGCCCGGGCTCTTGCAAGAATACGCAGGAAGTCTTCGTTCCTCTCCACCACCTTAGCGATGGCAGCCTCTGCCGCCAGGGGAGGTCTCTGCTCCTTAACCATTTGCGGTCAACATCGCCATTATCGCGGTTGCGTTGTCCAAAGGAATTATTACTTTTCCGACGCCGGTCGCTAACGCGATGGAATTTTGTTCTTAAGTTTACACCGCCTACGCCTTAAGTAACTCTACCACACATGAAGTACTTGCGTACCCGATTTGCAATCGAGCGTGTGACGCATTACAAACGCAGGCGTAATTCCCGCGATCGCACTAGTGAAATTTCTTCGATTTCTTGTCCCTTGTAAAAATAAAGGTTGCTCGTTGATCGGATCATAAAACCGATTGGATGCGTGGACTGATCAAACGGCGCCACAACGCATTAGCCAATCGCCGCGCGACAAGTTGTCAAAGATTTGAATGTCGGAACCGCGAGCAATGAGATTGCTTCGATTTTTTGCGGTTGCTCTGTCGATCGGATCATAAAATCGATTGGATGCTTGGACTGATCAAACAGTGCCCAACGCATTAAGCGATCAGTCCGCGCGACAAGTTGTCAAGAATTTGAACGTCGGAACCGCGAACTGCGCCGTGACCAAACTGCGTCGTCGCCTGTTCTGCGCATCAGTTTGCCGCATCACCACGCCCGCGAAAACGAGTTTGCGGCGCCCCGACCAGCGGTGGCTTTGCGCGGACAGCGTGCGAGACCAGGCGATCAATACGCGGATGCAGGCTTGTGCCCACCGATGGGCCCTGGCGATGCCCATCTCCAGCACACCGTAGAAGAAGCCACCACACCACACCCGAAGCGGGCAGCCCTGGCGCCGGCGAATCCCACTCGAGATAGGAATAGCGCGAGCGAAGGGCATCACCCTGCCCTCCTCATGTAAGTGAGACGTGGCGGCATGCGTTTCTATTCCGGCGCGCAATGGACGCCGCTTTGGCTATTTGACTATACTGGCAGGGGCGGGCTTGCCGCCGGCGCCGTGCTTACGACGCCGACCGCGGATCCTGATCGAAACGTGAGTTACTCATTTCCAGCCAATCGGCAACACCCGACCGTCGCGGGCGATGTATCAATGTTGGAGGATGCCACATGAAGCCAGCGCTAATATCTCTTACACCAAAAGAGCGAGAGGAAATCTTGCGGATTCTGACCAAGCCGGGAACCTGTGCGGATTCTCTGATCCATACCTATCTCGGCACGGAGGCATCGCACCCCCGCCGCCGTTATACTACCGATGTCGATGAAGCGCTGAGTCTTGTGCCTAACGGCGTCCATTTTCTTGCGGGCCGTTTTGAAGGTGGGCGCTTGTTCTGGTGCGACGTCGGATACCGGCCCCAGGTACAAGCGTGGGGTGAAAATCTCGCGTCAGCCATCGCAAGTGCGGCTTTTGCCTACCTAACCCACCCTGACCGTGGCGAAGAAATGCCCATGCATTAGCTGCCGTGCTCAGATCCGAGAGGCGGCCGACTCGTTGAAACCGTAGCGTTGAAGTTTGTAATGCAGCGTATTTGGGCGCAACCCCAGCACGCGCGCCGTTTTCGCCTTATTGCCCGCACACTTGATCAAAGTTTGCCGGATGATTCGCGCTTCGAAATCCCGGACCAGCTCATCCAAGGATCGTTTGCTGTGGTCGACATCCAAATTAATACTGGTTTCGCCGGGCGGATTAACCGCTTCAGACCGGATCGCGCGTCGCGCCTCATCACACAACCTCTCGAACACCGCTTGCCGTAAGGCACCGACACTCGACATCGCACCCGGCGTGAGAACAGCGTCAACATCCTTTTGCCCATAAGACAGGGAGATGGGCGACCGGACATTGAACTGCAGCACGAAATAATGAAACAACAAGCCGATATCCGCAGTCCGTTCCGTCAGCTTCGGCATTTTGATCGAGAACACGCTCACTTCTGGTTCGAGTTCGGACAGCACTGCCCCCGATCCATTGGCATGGGCCCGACAGCCCAACAAGACACGCGCCGCGTCATCGCGGGACTTCGTGAGCTCTGGCAACACCCGTCGCGTGGTTTGTATGTCCACATCGGCATCAACAATAGCTACCGTGTGATGCTGATCGAGGTTAGCATTCGCCACATCTGCGGCCTTACCGACCAGCGCCGTACCGGGGCGCTTCGCCTGACCGTGCAGATAGTGGATCGATTCGGCAAACTGCTCTAGGTCACCGCCGTGGTCGATGAGCACGATATCGCTAAACTCTGTAAATAACTGAAGAGTCCGCATGTAGGAACAGAAATCCGGGCTGCGCCCGATGAGAGGGAGGTTGTGATTTCTCAGCGAGAAACAGTGTTTGTGCAACACGGTGAGTGCCTGAAGCCTCTGCATAAAGTTGGCCGAATGCATGCTGTCGGCGATATCGAACAGACCGCCGGTTAACGTATCGCAGTACTTATTGGCAAACTCTTTGGCCCCGCGCCCATACAACAATACCGCTGTCGACTGTTTCCATGCATGCAGTTGGCGTGCTAATTCCGGACAGTCACCGTCCACAAGGCAGACCAGGATTTCTGGTTGTCCCTGCTTTTGAAAGGCCTTGGAGGAGACGGCCA
>JAOTWM010000548.1 GCA_029862885.1 Gammaproteobacteria bacterium | reverse complement strand
CTCGCGACCTCGGCGATAACGTCGTCGAGCGGACGGCTGATCTCTTCGCCACGAGTATAGGGCACGACGCAGAAGGTGCAGTACTTGCTGCAGCCCTCCATGATGGAGACGAAGGCCTTGACGCCGTCGGACCTGGGTTCGGGCAAGTGATCGAATTTTTCGATTTCGGGAAAGCTGACATCGACGACCGCGTTGCCGCTGGCGCGCGACTGGCGCAGCATGTCGGGGAGTCGGTGCAGGGTCTGTGGTCCGAAAACCATGTCGACGTAGGGCGCGCGCGTGCGGATCGCCTCGCCTTCCTGGCTGGCGACGCAACCGCCGACGCCGATCACCATGCCGGGCCTGTTCTGCTTGAGTTTTTTCCAGCGTCCGAGCTGGGAAAAAACCTTCTCCTGGGCCTTTTCACGTATCGAGCAGGTGTTCAGCAGCAGCACGTCGGCTTCCGCCTCTACTTCGGTCAGCGACATGCCGCAATCCTCGACAAGCACGTCGAGCATTTTCGCCGAATCGTACTCGTTCATCTGGCAGCCGTGGGTTTTTATAAAAACCTTACCACTCATGCCGGCATTCTAACCAAAAGCGTGGAACATACACGTTGTTTGTGTGGGATTCCTGAAAATTAAAAGGAGTTCATACCCTGTGGGATATTAGCCGGCCGCTAACTTAGCCGCTGTAACGAACGATATTATCTTTAGGGGTCTTGGCAGAGATCTGTAATTTCTTCCTCTGCACCAGGTCGGCAACTTCACATTGGGGGCTGAATCCCATTACTGCCTCGACCAGTAACTCCCGGCTTCTATCCACATCATGCGATTCCACTGTCTCCTCGAACAGCTTGATAAAGTCAGTAAGTACATACCAGGGCAGGCTGTCCTCATTTGCCGACATAATCAAAGGATTCTGGGTCGGAGACACGTTTTCACCAATCAACAATTCTTCATACAACTTTTCGCCAGGACGCAGCCCGGTATATATTATTTCGATCTCGCCTTCGGGAGTGGATTCGTCCCTAACCTCGAATCCACTCAAGTGAATCATGCGGCGAGCCATTTCGAGTATCTTCACTGGTTCTCCCATATCCAGCACAAATACGTCGCCACCCTGCCCCATTGCGCCCGCCTGTATCACTAATTGTGCCGCTTCTGGGATTGTCATGAAATAGCGAGTAATTCTTGGATCTGTCACAGTGACCGGCCCACCCTTTTGTATCTGCTCTCTAAACAAGGGCACGACCGAACCAGATGAATCGAGTACATTACCAAAGCGAACCATGGTAAATCTGGTTTTCCCTTTTCTACTCTGTGCCAATCCCTGTAATATCATTTCTGCAAAACGTTTGGTCGCGCCCATCGTGCTGGTAGGCCTGACGGCCTTATCTGTCGACACCAGTACAAAGGTTTCAACATCGGCGTCGATAGCGGCCAACGCCGCCTTATAAGTCCCCAATACATTGTTACGCACCGCCTCGCAGGGATTGCGCTCAACCAACGGCACATGCTTATATGCCGCTGCGTGATAGACCGTTTGCACACCAAAGACCTTGCATACCGACTCGAGACGCTCCTGATTCAATATCGAAGCCAAAATCGGACTGATCAAGTCACCGGTAGCTTCTCTCTCAGGATGCAAGCGCCCCGCTAATTCGATCAATTCGTTTTCAATCAAGTATAAATCGTGTTCACCACGTTCGAACAGTATCAGTTTTTTTGGACCTATTTTTATTATCTGTCGACAAAGTTCGGAACCAATACTACCACCGGCACCCGTCACGAGGACCACTTTATTTTTTATGTTCGCATTCAATAATGGAATATCAGGCTCTACAGGAATACGACCCAGCAGGTCCAGCACGCCAACTTCTCGGACATCCTCAACCTTGACCTTGCCACTGACAAGGTCGTCGAGTCCCGGTAATGTTGATACATGTACCGAGTAAGGCTCCAGCTTTTGTATTATCTGACTTCGCTTCGATCGCGCTACTGAAGGCATCGCAATAACCACATCGGTAATCGAATATTGATCGATTAGAGTCAATAATTCGTTTAAGGAATAGACTCTCAGCCCTTCGATTACATTTCCCTGTAGGGCCTTACTGTCATCTATAAAAGCTGCTGGCATATACACAGGACTACGTGACCATGCCGAGGCAATTTGGACTCCTGCCGCTCCCGCACCGTAAATCGCCACCCGCTTTTTCGCTTGATTGGTTGAGGTAAATTTCTGCTGGCCGGAAAAAGCCCAGCGACCGATAAACCGCGAACCTCCGATCAGTAGACAGGTAACCAGCCAGTTGATGAGCAAAACGGATCTTGGAATACCGGGTATCCCACTCAGCAGTATGACGACACCGAATGCCAAGCTATATAGTGTTACGCCTTTTATTACAGTCCACATCGCAACTAGCCCAACATACCGGATAATAGCGCGGTACAGGCCCAGCTGAAGAAATATGGGAATCGCGATGAACGGAACCATGAAAAAGAAATAAATTACATCTCCGCGAAAGCCGCTAGGCACAAATAATTCACCCAGTCTTAGTGACATCGACGCCCACAGTGCAAACGGCAATATGATCAGATCAAGGCCCAATACGATCATTCGCTTGGTGTTTCGGGGGAGATCGATAAATTTACGAAATATATTCAATATTGTTTCTTTCAATTAGGTAGAAATGTCGCTGGCCCCAGGGGGAGAGGTTGGCTGCAATGCTGACTTTCTTTGCGCTACGGCGACAATATCTTCTTCCGCCCCCAACTCACGTAACCGCTTAACTACCTGATTTAAAGCGTAATTCTTAGAAGCCACTGCAATTACGGAATAAATTATCAGTTGAACGTCTAATAATAAAGAGTTGTTTTCAACATAAAGCAATCCTAATCGGCTTTTCCAGGGCCTTATCAGTTGGTCATAAGTCTGATCGGGGTTTACTTGATCGCGTAGAATTTCCCCTTCGTCCGAAAAGACAATTGATGCGAAGTCGGTTATACCTGGCTTAATTGACAAGAGTTTTTGCTCTTCGACGGTGTATACATTGGTTCCCGCACGAGTGTTGGGGCGTGGGCCAACGAGACTCATTTCTCCAACCAAGACGTTCCAGAGCTGGCCTAGCTCATCCAGTTTATAGCGCCGTATAAAATGACCCAATGGTGTAATTCTTTGATCTGATGATGACGTAGATTCGACCCCGCTTTTATCAGCACTAATTACCATTGATCTAAGCTTAATCATATTAAAAAGCTGACCGCCTCGCCCGACGCGCGGAGCAATGTACAGCGGGGAACTCCAGTCCTGCCGCCATACTAACAGCATCACAACGATCAACAGTGGTGCAAGTAGTACAAGACCGGTGAATGAAACGACGATATCAAGAAGACGTTTCATTCCCATTTTCACGTAACAGAGTCTTCACG
>JAOTWM010000547.1 GCA_029862885.1 Gammaproteobacteria bacterium | reverse complement strand
GCGTTCGAGGAGCCGGCACGCAGCCAGATCCGAGCCAGCAACGAGTTCTGGTAGCGCCGTATTTTTGTCTCGCCGACGGGTGTCCGGCGGACCTCGCAGCTCCACGACCTAGAGACCTTCAAAAAGTGCCTCAAGGCCGTGGAGGCCCAATGCCGCAGCGGAAGGCTGGGCGTATACAGAACGCAGTTCGCGGCGCTGGAGAAGTGCCAGCGGGAACGCGAGACCTGCGGCGGAATCGGGCTATCTTGATTCGCCGAAACCCTTCCACGTCATAATCTGAAAGGCATTGACCGGCTTTACCGGCAAACCTTGGCCGATACGATACCTACGCCAAGAAAGCCGCGGCGAAGCTGTTTATGGCCAAGACGCTGATCACCTCGGCCGATCTACTAAACGACCGGGTGCTGCCGATGTTGCAGGAACACGAGTTACCGTTGCTGAGAATATTGACCGATCGCGGCGCCGAATACTGCGGCCGCTGGGAGCGGCAAAACTAACTGTTGTATCTGGCAATCAATAATATCAATCAAACCAAAACCAAGACGATACCGTCGCAGACGACGGGCATCTTAGAGGGCTTCCAAAAAACGGTCCTCGATAAGTTCTACGGGGTTGCATTTGGCAAGACGATCTATGAAGAATCCGCAATCGCTGCAGTGCGATCTTGATGCGTGGGTTCATTGCATGACTACAATTACGCAAATATGCCCCATGCTTGAACGTGCTGCGGCAGAGCGCCGATGCAAACATTCGAAGACGGAAACCAAATCTGGCAGGAGAAGAAACTGATATAGCTATCTTTTGATAGTCGTTTCCTCAGAATCCGTAACTGTCAGACGGAGTCTAGATTTCTAAACCTTATATTTAACGGTGATTCGAAATCTGGCCCACCTGACCAGTCGAATATCTACTGACCTAATCGGATAACAATAACTCGAATCCGATTCGCAGTCTCCTCGCTGGCGATGGAATACCTACAGCTTGTTGATAATAATTATCAAATACGTTATCTAACGATACTGTAACTACGTGTTTTGCTGATGGTTTCCATCGCAGATTGATGTCCATTCGAGAATAGGATGAAAGCTCGATGATCCCGGTAGGTATAGAAGCGTCTTTCTTTTCGCCGACAAACAAGTTTGAAATAAACACTGTTAAGTTCTCATGTGGAGTCCAATAAACAGAAGCTCCGGCGCGCCAGTTTGGCCGACTTAGCAGGTCGGCTGAACCGAATTCGTTACGATAATCGATCGATGTCGCATGTGCATTCAACCGAATTTGTTTACCTATAGCCTGTTCCACCTCGAACTCAAGTCCACGAGCTATAATAATTTCCCTATTTACGAGCTTAAAGATTTCAGGATCAAAATCGATCAAATTGTAATATTTTGATTCAAACCAGCCCAGGAAGTAGCTGCGTCCCCTATCCGGCGCCCGGAACTCAAGACTAAAGTCATATCCTCGACCTTTTTCCGGTGACAACAACGGGTTTCCAACGATCGTATTGCCCACGGCGTAGTAACTAGGCAGCTTATGCCCAGAACCGTGATTCGCGCGAAAATATAGTCCATCGAGGCCCAGTCTTACGAGAACACCGGCGCGGCCGGTGACGACACTTGGCCAATAGTCATAATTGTCGGATCGAATACTTCCGGACAACATGGCAATTCTGTTGATTTGTAGTCTTGCTTCTGCGAATGCACCGATTGATCGGCGTTTAATGTCGAAACTCAAATCAACTACGGAGTCCGGGGAAAACAATAACTGCCCATCGGTTCGCCCATTCTCTTTTTCAAAATCGACACCCATTGTTCCATTCAGATTTTCGGACTGCTCATATGCCAATAGAAAAGAACCGCGAGTCCGAAACAGATCAGTTGATGTAATATTCGGAGGTATCCCATCTGGACCCGTACTTTCGACACCGGGTGATTCAATGTCAGCAGTGTTTGACATGTGGTTCAGACTCGTCTTCGCAATCCATTTGCCATGAAATGCGTACTCGGCATCCATAGACATAATTGCCTCATTCCCGATACGACTTTCCGTATCCAGATCGAAACCACTCTGATAGCCACCACTAAATTCAGCGAAACTTTGCGCCTCAGCACGAGATTTCTTGGCCCGGAACAGTAAATTAAGTCGAGGAGTCGCAGCTACGGCTAGAGTTGAAGAAATTGAATCAATGCGAATTGAGGACCTTGCTGTCGGCTGCTCATCATTTAGAGTAGACGTGTTTGCTATTAGCGCCAACTTTTCAGTTAGCGGCAAATTGGCAGAAGCTGATATACGGTGGTAGGATCTTCCGCCAATTTCCCCGGCAAATAGGGCGAACTTACTGTCTGTCGGCGATTTTGAAATAAGATTGATCGCCCCACCAAGCGCATCAGATCCATAGACAGCCGATAATGCGCCTTTTGCTATCTCGATTCGGTCGATATCTGCAATGTTTGCCTGAGAAAAGTCGTAGCCACCGCCCCGATTATTAGTAGAGTCGTTGGCTTTCACGCCGTCGCGAAAAACGACAACAAAATTTGGATCGCCCCCTCTTACGAAAACAGATGTAACGCCACCTACGCCGCCTGATCTGCTCACGTCTACGCCCGGAATATGTTCAAACGCATTCGATAATACAGGCGGATTGTTACTCTCAAAATCAGTTTCGTCGAAGACTGCAACGTTAACCGGAAAAAGACTTTGTTTGTACTTCAGTCTGGTACCGGTTGCTACAATCTCATCCAACTGGACTTCTGTGGCGAAAATACTTGAGTGAGAAAAAAGCAAAATTAGAAGCAGTAAGGGACGGAAAAGTGCTTGGGCTATACTGGGAATTCGCTCGTGAGCCGTGGGTATATGACGAATCGTCATTTTATAGTCTTTTCGCATCATCGCTAGCTACGATTTAGATACTTTTTCAAGTTAATTCCATCATTATTGTTTCTAACAAAGTAGTAAGCCGTTTCGTCGCACTAAGGAAGCGTGCACTTCAGGCGGGCACTTGGCTCATTAACAAAATTGCCACCAAATTCGTGAAGTAATTGTAATAACGCCTAAACGGATATGAAGGGCGTGGTTTTGACAGAACTGATTAGACCAAGAACTACTCTACTTTATATTCGTCGGTGATAGCGCGATTTATGTCACAATTCACGGCTCGAATATCGGAGGACAGATCGGTAACATATGCAAACCGAAAGATTCTGGCAAGCCCAAGATCTCTGGTCCACTCATCCTGTCAGGGATTTCCGTTGTAGACTGGTTTGTGCTTCGCTGCATCGCCGTAGATATTTCTCGGGGTTCATGCTGCCGAGCGATCCGCGTTGCTGATTGTGTTGTATTCCTGAAGCCACTGACTGATGATGATCCTGGCTTCGGCCAATGATCTGAACAGGCAAGGCTCCGGGGGTTATGCC
>JAOTWM010000638.1 GCA_029862885.1 Gammaproteobacteria bacterium | reverse complement strand
CTGACCGCCATGCCCGGAACAAAAATCATCAATCTTGAACGCGATCCGGCGGCGAGCTGCTGGTCAATGTTCAAACTGCTTTTCAGCGGCAATGGTTTCACAAACGATCTGGTGGACCTTGCCGAGTATTATGTCTTGTATCGCGACCTCATGGACTTCTGGCGGCAAAAGTTTCCGCATCAGATCTACGATCTCGACTACGAAGCGCTCACCCGGGACCAGGAGCAGGAAACTCGCCGGCTGCTTGATTACTGCGACCTTCCCTGGGAGTCGCAGTGTCTCGAATTTCACAAAACAGAACGCGCAATACGTACAATGAGCGGCAATCAGGTTCGCAGAAAAATGTACACCGGCAGTTCTGCCGCGTGGCGCAAATACGAGAACTACCTGCAGCCGATGCTGTCGGTATTGAACAGGCAGGACCGGAATTAAATGAAAGATCTAGTTAAAGAATTGTCGAAGTTCGAGGCAGACGGGGAGACTTTTCCTGCGATTGATGTCCTGGAGCAACTTGTCGAGGCCGAGCCTGACAACCTGGACTACCGTTTCCGGCTTGGCGTCAACTGTGTGAACGTCGGCCAGGTGGAGAGGGCGGAATCCCTGTTTCGATCGTGCATCGACGCCGGTATGGACGATTCCGGGGTGCAGCTGAATCTGGGGCATGCGTTAAAAGCACTCGGTAAGACAGAAGAAGCGGTCGAGTGTTACAAGGCGCTCGCCGACAGTGAAGACGATTCCACCGCATCAATCGGCTACTGGAGCCTCGCGAATATGAAGACCTATCGCTTCGACGATAGGGTGCTGACTCGCCTTCGCGATCGCGCCCAGTCCTCGGACATGGGCTCTCCATTCCGGGGTTTGATGTTTTTCGCCCTCACCGCCGCCTGGGAGCAAAAGCACAGGTATGAAAACGCCTTTATGGCGATGTCAGAGGCGAATCTGATATTCGCTGCGCAGCAACCCTTCCGCGGCGACCTGTACGGACAGATGATCAAGTCCATGCTTGACCAGGTAAAGACGCCTTCCACGTTACCGG
Organism: Gammaproteobacteria bacterium; assembly: GCA_029862885.1. Taxonomy (GTDB): domain Bacteria; phylum Pseudomonadota; class Gammaproteobacteria; order Arenicellales; family JAOTWM01; genus JAOTWM01. The sequence goes on along the minus strand of JAOTWM010000638.1, from coordinate 1,542 downwards.
CGATTGCCGGACCAACGCCGATTTTTATCGTGGGCATGCCTCGCTCCGGAACCACGCTGGTCGAACAGATACTCGCCAGTCATTCCAGCGTCGAGGCAACGGACGAACTTCCTTTCCTGAACCGTATCGGACTGGAGCTGGAAATGGGTGGGGGCTACGCCCGAGCGCTTGCTGATCTTGATGCCAGCCGCCAGGAAACCCATGCAAAACAGTATATGGCCAAAACAGAGCCCTACCGCAAGCTGGACCGGCCGTTCTTTATCGACAAAAACCCGGCCAATTTCCTGCATGTTGGCCTGATCAAAACGCTGTTCCCGAATGCCAAAATTATCAACGTGATTCGAGATCCGCTGGACAACGCCATTGGCCTGTTCAAGATGTATTTTAATAAAGGTGCTGAGTATTCCTTCAGCATGGAAGGCATCATCTATTACTGGCAGGGTTACCTGACCCTGATGCGTCATTGGGACCAGCTATATCCGGGCGAGGTAATGCACCTGAGTTACGAAGACCTTGCCCGGAAGCCCAAGAAGAAGATCACCGAGATCCTCGAGTACTGCGGTTTGCCGATCGAAGAACAATGTTTCCGCTTCTATGAGTCGGATCGCCCTGTACTCACGCCGAGCGCGGGCCAGGTTCGCAATCCCATCTCAACAAAATCGATAGGAAGCGGTCAAAACTACGAGCAGTACATCAAGACGTCGATTCCCGCGCTGGCGGAGATCAAGAGAAAATCCCGAGAAGTGTTTGGCATTTAATGACAGGAAAAAACATGCATAAGCTATTCACCAAAAGTACCTTCATCATATTACTGACGATCCTCTTCTCTGGTTTGGCCAGTGATTCCGCATACGGCATCGACGACAAGACGCTGGAGACCTTCCTGAAAGGTAATGATTATTGGAACGTCCGGCTCTCTCCCGACGGCAAGCACTTGAGTCTGCTCACCAAGCAGGATGATCGCAATACGCTGGTCGTACTGTATATTGAAAGTATGGAGCCGACCGTGTCGGTGAAGTACGAGGAAGACCAGAAGATCGAAATAACGGGCGCTGAATGGATAGATAATGATCTGCTGCGTTATTACACAAGCCTGAAGGTGGCAAGATTCGAGGCACAATTCCGGACGCCGACCATGTACCTGCTGTCCGTGGACGGCAAGACAAACGAGCGGATCTGGAGTTTTTACGGTAATTACGAGGACAACCGGAAAGGACGGGGCAAGCTGGTGCGCGGATTGCCCTCATTCCTCGCCAAGTTGCCGGAGAAAGATGACGAGGTTCTGCTATTTGTCCGTTCCTATGAGCGCAGAGACGGCGCAAGCCGAGGAGCACTTTACAGGCTGGATCTCGATTCGGGCGATGCAAAAGAGCACTCCAAGGTACCCGAATTCACACAGGACGTCCTGAGCACACCGGACGGCAGCACGCTCGTCGCGACTTCTCTGGATCGCGAATTTAACCGGAAGAGCTTTGTATCCCGCAACACCTTTGATTGGGAACCGCTTGTGTTGAGCTCAAGCGATTTTGCAGAAGACTTTGT
>JAOTWM010000546.1 GCA_029862885.1 Gammaproteobacteria bacterium | reverse complement strand
ATCTGACACCGAGATTTGGCGGCAGCCAATCTTGGTTTGAATACACTTTGTCGTACAACCGCACAATCGCTGCGGTTCGATCTTGTCCGACCTTGAATTGCACCGTGAGCGCCGACATACCAGCAGCCGACGTGGAATAGACGTGCTTGATGCCAGCAATCTCCGAGAGCACTTGCTCAGCCGGCGTACTGACTAGATATTCGACCTCCTGCGCGCTGGCTCCCGGAAACGGCACAAATACATTGGCGAAGGTCACATTAATCTGCGGCTCTTCTTCGCGAGGAGTCACGACAATCGCAAATAATCCAAGCAATAACCCTGCGACACCCAGCAACGGAGTGATTTCAGAGCGCACGAAAGTTTGTGCGATCCGGCCCGACAGGCCAAGTCCGTTGCCGCTCATTGCGGGCTGCTGATTGCTGTTTCCTTCATGTACACACCGGCACGCAGTGGATCTAATGCGATGCGCTCGCCGGGTTCAAGACCGGCGAGAATCTCCAATTCCCCTGCGCCGATTTCAGCGCCCGGCCGCACTTGGCGCAGCGCCACCCTGCCCTCGTCGCCAACCACGTACACCGCCGCCACTTCACTTCTATACAACATCGCCGCGTTCGGTATCACCAGGGTGTTGCGGACACCGAGCGTAAACGCAACCTTTACGAGCATGCCGGGAAATAGATCCGTGACCTGCTCCGGAAGCGCCACCCGAACACGAAAGGTGTGGGAAGCTTCATTCGCGTACGGAAACACAGTAATCGCCTGCGTCGAGATCGGATCGATCCCGGCCTTCGGGTGGATAACCCTCGCACTGCGGTTGGACCGAATGCCGTAAATCAGTTGTTGCGGTACATCCACCCGAATCCGCAAATACTCCAACGATAAACCGGTCATTAACGCCTGACCCGGCGCCGCTAACTCACCGATTTGCACGTGCCGGCGAGTCACGATTCCACTGTATGGTGCACGCACGACGGTATAGCCAAGCTGCTGCCGTGCTTGTTGCAACGCCGCGCGGGCCGCTTGAAGAAATGCTTTTGCAGTATCTAGATCGGCACTGGCTGAATCCAGTGCCGACTTGGAAATATTCTTATTGACATGTAGGTCTTGAGCGCGTTTGAAACTACTTCGAGCTTCGGCATAACGCGCCTCAGCAGCCGCTGCGTCGGCTTCCATCCGCACCACCTGCTCGCGCTGCTCGGCATCCAGCATGCGTACGATCACGGCATCTTTTGGAACGAAATCCCCGACATCGTAATTAACTTCGGTAATACGCCCCGTTGTTTGTGCGGATACCGTCGATTCATTTACGGCTTCTACAATACCCTCGAGCAACCTCTCCCGCGCCAACTCGCGCTCCGCTACCGTCGCAGTCGCAAATGGCAACTCGTCCGCCAGTACCGATAAGCACGACGACGCCGTCATAATTGCGCCAATTATTCGAATAGACTGGCGTTTCAACACGACTGAATTCCCATTTCAATTGCTGGTGCGTAGGTTATGCCGATCAACATATTTGTGGCGCCGCAAGTGGTATCGACGATCAATCGAGTCACTATGTCGATTACTTGAGAAAAGGCATCGGCACCGATACAAAGTGTCAGAGATATTATGTGCCGCGTGCATTGACTCAAGTCAACCAAAACGACCTGCCAGATCGTTTCGAAACTGAGTTTTCCAGCGGACTACGCGTGAATTAGCTCAGTATCGAACGTCCGCCCACGACTGCGATGATTTCGCCGTCTTCCGGTGGATGCCACGGCTCGTCCGTTAACGGTACGCTCGCGGCCAGCGGTACCTTCTGCGGCGGCGATTTTGTGGTAACCCCCTGCGCCTGGATAGGTCCGCCATTTATCGGGCACGTGCGCCTGAGCAGGCATAGCCCCGGCGGCCGCATGTGCCCGTCCCGATGCCGGCGTTTATGTCCGTGGACAAACACGGCGTCACCGTCGCTGTAGAGGAAATTAGCCAGGCCGAGCGGGCATAACTCGGAGGCAAATTCCTCAACGATCGTCAATCTTTACACTAGCGGCGGGATCGGATCGCCGTGCAACCAAAGTGATCTCAAACGCTCGAGCAATAAACAAAAAGCATATTCGGAATCGGTCTCAACGATCGGGCGAAACGATTCCGCTACGAAGTTAAGTTTCGACCGGATCCCAGGAAGATGGCCGTTATGGGCGAATACGTGCATGCGGCCACCCAACTCACGACAATAAGGCTGTGTATTACGGAGAGACGTTGATCCTATTGTCGCCTTTCGAATCTGGGCGATTACAATTGTGCTTAAGAGGCATTGATCGGTAATGAATTGTACCCACGGTACTCGTCGCAGCCGGATTGGTATCACGGATACACCGCACGTCATCGTTTTCATAGTATGCAACCTCCCAGCCGTCCCTGTGGGGGCCCAGCGAACCGCCATGTTGAGCCAGAGTTTGGAGCGACAAATTTATGGTGGCGGACTCACGGCTCGACATCGCAAACAACTCACACATATCGCTCGGATCCTTCGAACCTCTGACTAGTTCATGGGTGGCTTCTATGAGTCCCGAATTACCCGCTCGCTCAGAATAAGTCAGAGGTTCACTAGTTCCGCGTTAGTATTCCGAATCGAACGGCACAGATTGGATAATCGAGTCCGAGAAGTTAATACTTCGATCTAACCCTATTTGATTCCTTGTTAAGAATCAGTCCTCAAGACTTTTCCTTACATCTCCTACAAGGGGCTGAACTAAAGTCGGCAATGAATACTTCAGGGGCGCCCCAGTTCGCAGCGCAATTTTTCACCCCAGCAGTCTGCCCGGGCGCATTATTACCATACGCGCGATAACGGCCAAGGTGTACGACCGATCGCAACGGCGACGATATAAAGAAAGACCACCTGCGCTATCACCCACGCAGCAATTTGCAATGACCGGCGGCGAGCAAATCGAAACGCTATCATTCCGATTATTATATATAAGACCAGCGCACAGACTTTCGCCGTCAACCAGTCGTGCGTTCCGGGGAATTGACGTGTGACAAGGACAAGGCCAATCGCGCTCGCCAGCAGTATGGTATCTACTACGTGTGGCAATATTCGAATCGAAAGTCGTCGCGTTCTCTCTGAACCCGCTATCAACCAAATGCCGCGAACGAAAAACAAAATATATGAAAGCACCACGCATGCAACATGGACAACTTTGAGTAAGGCGTAATCCTCCATACGGCTAGGGCGATTTACACATAGTCTGGGCGGAATGTTCTTCTACCGTAACTGTACGTCGTCAACTTAACTCGGACTGATTGGGTGATAAATTAAGGAACCTCTGCAAAAGTCATGAATGATCCATTTGGGTCCAAAATAATCAATCTCCGTGTCGCCTACATGGATGTAGGTGAGGGGCGTGAGCAGGAGCGGAAGCTTTGCGAAACGCAAGCAACG
>JAOTWM010000082.1 GCA_029862885.1 Gammaproteobacteria bacterium | reverse complement strand
TCGATAAACTCGCGCAGGGTCAGGACTTCCCTGCCCTGCGTGGGCAATCGACCACCATGCGCCATGATCGCTACGGCGCGGCGTCGGGCTCTCTCGACGGTCCAAACGGGTGATTGTCCGACGGTGACACGCTTCTTCCGGCGTCCTTTACCGGGCCGAAACTCGGCCACAAAGCTCATCACGCCGCTGGGTTGTACTCGCAGTAAAAATCCGACAGTCTTGATGTCGCGTAATTCATAGGGTTTGTCGGCGGGCTTGGCTGCTGCTACCGTTCGGGCATTCAGGTTACACTTGGAATTACTCATGGACCGTCTCCTACGAAGATCGGTGTGTGGGCAGTGCCGCCCCGGTGCTCGCTGCGCCGGGGTGGTACGTTTTGTCGTTATAAGGACATATGGAGCGTATCTCGGTAGTCTCTAATAGACAACTAGTGACTACAAGCTATTGTTTTTATTGGTAGCTCATTGAATGCGCATTGTTAAAAATTGTCTTCACACGGCAGAGGTCGCAGGTTCGAAACCCGCATCGCCCACCAATCGAATAGCCATCGAACGTCCATATATTACCGGCATTACCGAGTGGGCCACTAACCCCCGGCTGCACTTTCCGGATTCGTCGTTGTATCAGGCGCGCTTGTCATTCGTGGATACGCTTGCCTGCATGGGCGCCGCCGCGGGTGAGCCTCTGGTTCGACGAACGCGGGATGCCATGATTGCGGCTGGCGCGTCGGGCTCGGTGGCGACCATCCTCGGTGGCGTCAGCCTTTCGGCTCCAGCGGCGGCATTGGTTAATGGCACCGCCGCCCATGCCCACGATTTCGACGACTACGAAATCCCAGCATCGACTCACCCCAGTGCCGTTATCGTTCCCGCGTTACTCGCTATTTGCGGGATTGCGCGAGGTCTCTATCGGCGCGCTCACGATGGCGTATCTCGTGGGCTATGACGTTATTGTGCGCACCGGCCTCGTGCTTGGCGGGTACCAACACTACCTGGCAGGATGGCACGCCACCTCAACCGTTGGCCCAATCGGGGCCGCGGCAGCCTGTGCCAAGCTCATCGGCCTTGCACCGGAGCGATTTGCCGCCGCGTTGTCGCTGGCGATGAGTACGTCGGCAGGCCTCAAGGCACAGTTCGGCACGGACGCGAAACCGCTGCACGCCGGATTCGCTGCACGTACCGGGGTTGAGGTGGCACTACTCGCAGCAACAGGATTGACAGCGAATCCAGCGGTGACTGATGGCGTCTACGGATTTCTTGCGCGTTACGGCGCGGGTGCGCACGCAGCGCGAACCCCATGCTTGAACGCCGACCCAACGTGCAAAATGGAGACAGATCCGGTACTTCGTAAGCCGTGGCCGAGTTGTTCCTACACGCATCGGAGCGTCGAGGCGGCTCTGGCACTCGCTCGGGCCGAAGGCTTCGATACCAGCCGCATCGCGCAGGGGACCGTTCGACTCCCTGAGCCCTATTATCGCGTGGCGCCGTTCCTGGCGCCGAACACTCCCGCGCAAGCACGGTTTAGTGTGCTGTATTGCGTGGCGTCAGCGCTCTACGACGGAACCCTGACACCCGACAGCTTCGCGGAGTCGGCGATCGATAGGCCTGCCGTCCATGCCTTGATGGCCCGGTTTACCGTTGATGCGTACGACGTGGGGCCAAGTCTCGACGATATGAGCCCGTCATTTCCAGACACGGTGAGCCTGCGGTTAATGGATGGGACCGAGCATTTTGAAACCGTAGCCAACGTTAAAGGAGGCGTCAACAATCCATTATGCGAAAGCGATATTTTCGCGAAATTCGCGCTCTGCGGAGGACCGACCGATTTGGCCGAATCCCTGTTGTCGGGCGAAACATGCAGATTATTTCGATTTTCCTGACTTCTATGGACGCATCAAACATGACCGAGAAAACACTCGACGAAGCCATACTCAAATCGTGGATCGGCAAATCCCAGACCACCGTGGACATGATCGATGCCCGGCAGGCACGCCTGCTGCAGTCGACGCTAGACCACGAACCCAGCCTGCAGGATGGCGACCCGCTACCGCTACTGTGGCACTGGATCTACTTTCTCGTGCCGTCGCGCCTGAGCGCCCTTGGCCGAGACGGCCACCCCCGGCTTGGCGGTTTCATTCCACCCGTCGATCTGCCGCGTCGTATGTGGGCCGGGGGTCGATTCGAATTCAGTGCGCCGCTCCGACTCGGCGAACGGGTCACAAAGCGTTCGTCCATACAAGACGTCACACTTAAACAAGGGCGTAGCGGTACCCTTTGCTTCGTAACGGTAAATCACGAGTTCACCGGCGCGGATGGCATCGCGCGGTGCCGCGAAGAACAAGACATCGTCTACCGCGAAGACCCGATTCCGGGGTCGGCATCGCCTAAGTCCGCCGCACCACCGGGCGACGAAGAATGGTCACGCTCGATCGAACCCTCGGCGGTGCTGTTATTCCGGTATTCCGCACTCACCTTTAACGGGCACCGCATCCACTATGACCGCGATTATTGCCGTGATGTCGAAGGATATCCCGGTCTCGTATTCCATGGCCCACTGACGGCAACACTTCTTGCCGATCTCGCCGCGCGGCAGATACCGAGCCGCGCGATTACAAAGTTTTCGTTTCGGGCACTAGCACCTCTGTTTGACGATATGCCTTTTGTTATTCGCGGCAAGCGGGCCCCAGCGGCGGGCGATACATTGGATCTTTGGGCCGAGACCCCTATTGGTAGGCTCGCTGTGACCGCGTCGGCAACGTTCTCGCTGTAGACGCGACATCGACCGGTTCCTGTGGTGAAATAGAGTAACCGGGTTTCATCGAGGTCAGCGCCCAATGCTCGACCACATTGCTCGGAACGGCAAAGGACTGTTTTTCATACTGGCCGTAGCGGCTGGCTTGGGGGGGGTTCTGTGGTACGGGATTACGTTGGAGCTTGGTGGGTTGGATCCTCAAATGCCCGAAATCGATGCGCCGGCCGACCAATTAACTATGCGGGCATCCGAGTTAGAAACTACTACGCCGTCTGCAGACCGAACTCCGAACCCTGAGCGCGAAATATCTACCACAGAATCAACCGCGGAGGAGCAATTCCGGAACGCGCTGATGTCGGGCGAATTCGAGGCCGCAGTCGCGCAATACGACCGTATCTATACCGGCCACGGTATCGAGCGCAGCGAGACGTTTCGACAAATATTGATCAACCACGCATCGAGTCTAATTCAAGACCACGATACTACGAGCGCAATCAAACTGCTACAGACTTATCTGGCCACCTTCTATGACGACATGGATGTGCTTTTTACCCTGGGTCGGGCATACCGCAACGACGGTCAACTCCTACGCGCGTTCGAGGCGTTTCAAGCTGCCCACCGCAATGCCGACGGATCAACTCTCCGCCGCATCATTAGTGTCCAACAATACGATGTAATTGCTCGCTATGTGCAACAGCTCAAAGAACAGAATAAGCTCGAGGAGATAATTCAGCTATACCGTCGCCTCAGCGAGTCTCAACCCTATGTGCCCGGCTACTATATTGCTCTGGCGCGCGCCTACGCGGCAATGCAACGTTACGATGAAGCAGTAAAAACACTACGAATTGTGCAGACCGACGCCGAAGTGGGAAACGAAGCAACACAAATGATTCGGGAATATTTACAAAATCTATGACCAATTTATCGACGGCTGCGGTGGTGGAATTCGTGCGCTAAGCGGCCAACTCCGGCTCGTCACGAAGAAACAGCAACCAATCGATGAGCAATCCGATTTCTTCTTCATCATCTTCGCTCATCTTCTCAAACTGTAAGCCCACGAGTGTGTCCGGCCGCGCATCCGGCGACGTATTACTACGGCGGACTACACGGCCAAACAGGTCGAGATCCGCACCATGCGGATTGGGGATACGCACTTGCACCAACTGCCCGAGATTTGGGGCAACATCAACCGTAAGCATCAAAAATCCCCCTTCGGACAGATCCTCCAGAATCCCTTTAAGTTCGGCGTTATCGCCATACTGAATTTCCATCCTAGACGATACACGTGCATGCGCGCGCCGGCCGCCGCCCGTCTGACTCAAGAGAACGGCGAGTGTGTCGTCTACCTTGGATCGACGCTCGACATCGCCCGTTTCAAACTTAACGCCGATGAGACTTCCCCCATCGCAGGGTTCGATTCGCAGTATCTCAGCATCCACAACAAGATTTTCGTGATCCTTACAAGGCAAACGAAGATCGATAGTGTCTCCCGGTTGGCATGTGCAGTCCGCAACCACCAGTTGTGCACCACCCATCGACACATCGCGCAGTGTCGCGAACGTCCAATCCGCACTATTTGCCGGCTTTGCGCGGATATCTGCTGCTACCAGCAGCCGCGGTCGTGTTCTGCGGCCGGGGCCAACAATTCTTGTGCCGTCTTTGATTTGAAACATTGGGTATTGGCCTCTTCGGTTACCTAGCTCGATTGCGATGGACAATTCATTTTGGGTTGTTTGACATCTTAATAATAGTCGATTCCGCCAAATTACCAGCGAATAGATATACTAAATTTCTGTTCCTCTGGTCTCGGGTCCGCGGCTCGACGATCCGCAAAATGGATTATTGTACAGCCTCATCGATAGACCCAAGCTAATTGTGGGTAATATACTACACATTTTCAAACTTTATTACTTTATAGTGGGTATTATGAATCCTTTAAGCGCCAAAAATATGATGGCCTCCCGGAATCTGTCCGTTCTCTTTATGTATCGGAATCTCCTGAAAAAAACCACAAGAGGTTAGAATCCACGTCGTTCGACATACCCAGCTACTTGCCCAGGGCGCGGAACGGTGAGAAATCCAAGTAAAACGAAGAAGCTGGCTTATTCCGGACTTTCGATACCGATTATTTATCTGTGCAGCGAGCTTGCCGCATTTGCGGGTTATAAAATCAGTCAAGGCAGCTTGTTTTCTTGGTCTCGTTTCGAACTTCTGCGTCATGACATTGCTGAGCCAGCTGCAACTGACAAAGTCACCACCAACCAAGGCGGTATGGGAAACCGAAGCAGAAAAGAAGTACTGCATCCCTATCTCGGCTACGTGATTCAATATGCCGATAAAAACTGCCCGGATTTCGGTTTTTGCGACGACGAGACCGTAAATAAGAAAGGTGCTCCCATCATCCCCAAGACTGACGATAACGTAATAGTTGGAGTATTTGGTGGATCTTTTGCTCATCAAACGCTGTTGTTGTCAACTACAACGTTCTTCGAACAAGAATTGAATACAATCCCCGCCCTTTCGAGAAAATCCATAATGACTGTTCTCCTCGCATTGGGTGGTTATAAACAATCACAGACCCTCATGGCCTTGAATTATTTTTATCTTTAGGGGCACATTTTGATATTGTCGTCAACATCGATGGATTTACTGAGGTCGCACTACCGGCCGTTGAGACCTTTGGAAAAAACGTGCATCCATTCTTCCCTCGGCTGTGCATCGACGAGGGAGAAAAGTCACCGAGTCTGAGCTGCTTTTTCTACGCGGTTCTCTCGAGTACTTTGAGAAGAAAAGCGTCAATGATCAAAACAGTTCATCGGCCATCCAATCCGCTACAGCATGATTCGCACTTTGCTATGGCAATATAACAATAACCGCTGGGCTAACAAGATAAGTCAAGCGCAAAACGCGATAATTGAATATGACGCGAGAAAAGATACAAATAAAAAACGCAGGATACTCCCTTTTTAAGCCTCCGGGCCGAAGTACGAGTTTAGAAGTAAACGGGAATTCTATGCGGATCTAGCCAAAAATTGGAGTCGAAGCTCGCTACAAATGTCGGTCATCACTCGAGCGTATGGATTTGAATACTTTCATTTCTTGCGGCCAAATTAATACGTGGAAAATCCCAAACTGATGAGCGATGCGAAGAAAGCCATCGCGATAAGAGCAAATCATCCGTATAGATATGGTGTAATTAGAGGCTATCCCGAGTTAATCAAAGGAGGGAGATGGCTGATTGAAAAAGGCGTTCACTGTTATGACCTTACGAAAATGTTCGTGGACGACAATGCTGTATTATATCGAGATGCGTGCTGCCATCTTAACCGGCAAGGCTACGATCTTATAAATTAAGGAAATTGTCCGCGAAATCAATGTGCCCTATACAAACTAAAAACACGCTCATATTTCTGTTCTTGGTCATAAGCCCTCATCAACTTTCCATGGATAACGCTATCACAGGAATGTAATGCGCATACCACTAAGGGCGTTAATCACGTCTATTTCGTTCAATGCGATTTATCTGCTCGCGGCCATAGCCATACTGGTTGTCGCTTTTCCAGTACGTGACGCGTCGTTCTATATCTATGTGATATCAATCGCTAGTGTAGCGACAGTAGGTCCCTATTTTCTCTTAATTGACTCGTGCAACCGAAGCACCCTTATTATTATCGCCTATCTCGCTACGATCGTCTCCAACATGATCGGTATTTACGTGTGCCTTAGTCATTGGTCGTCGAATAATAGTCTTATTTTTCTTGGCGCGTGGCTGCTTGTTTCTACGTACTTATTTCACCTAGTAGCTGACATGCCGGTATCTGCCACGCGTAGGTCATGGTTGTGGATAAACGCAGTAATCATCTTCGCAATAGTCCTGGCGATACCGGATATTAATGGCGTTAGTTTGCATCTCCAGAACGTCTCGGCGCCAACCCATTTCCGGATTTATCTGGATAAGAGTTATATGTATCGGACGACACAGCATTCCCGCGCGTACGTAAGACCCCCCGGTCGTGCGCGGGTCGGGCTGCATAGCCCCATCAGCGGTAATCAAACTGACGAATTTGATTTGTTGCTTAAATCAGCTGGGCGAACCAGCGTCACCGTTGGAAGGATCAGTTATGAGAATTATCTAGGCTATCGAAGATTCAGTTTGCGCGATATTGAGTCCGGCGAACTGGCAGATACAATTCGACCCACAAGCTCGCATGAAAATTTTCAAGTTCATAAGATCGGCGCCAGTGTAACAATCAACCCCATAACTGGGTCACTGTGGGTTAAATTAGACTTGCCTGAAAAATTGAGCTTAAACCGCTTATCGTCCGGTTATATCGTTCACGTAATGCGCGCACTTCTGCTATGGGAGTTGGTCTGGTTCTCGTTTTTGTTTCTCGCGCCCGTGGAACCAAGAAAGAGGTTAACAGGATGCTAGCGCGTTTGTACTCTACTATCACCGCTCCACCATGGTGGCTATGGACCACGCTAATTCATCTGTTTTTCGTAACCATTGCGGCAGCGATTATTTTTCGCGCGGTACCCGGTTGGTTGGAGAGCCGGGATAGTGCCCTGAGCCTTTATCACGAAAGTAACTATGCGGTGTGGTGGTCAGGATATTGCTTTCTGGCGGCGGGAGTGATTTTCTACGCAGTAGCTGGCCGGGTAAATACTGCTAAAGATCGATTGATGTGGGCTGTGGTTGCAGCTGTTGTGTTAGCTTTATCTGCAGATGAGATTGGCTCGTTACACGAGCGGGTTAGCAGGGCTGGCGGCTGGTGGGCACTACTCCCCTTTGCGGTCATTGGCACTGGAGCTTTTGGCTACGCAATAGGTCGAACTGTACTAACTCCGGCGCATCGCCTCAGTGGCATTCTAATATTAAGCAGCTTGCTTATCTTTTTTGCCGTCGCCGGACTGGAGTTTGTAGAGCATAATTATCGATTCAAAAGTAGTTTGTTCGCCAGAGGTAGTTTGGTCTTTGAGGAAGCGATCGAGCTATTCGCAGCATCTTTGTTGATTCTTTCTGCCACGCTGGCATTTAGGAAGACGAAACTTAGAATTAAGAAGACGTCAATTGTCGTTAATCCATCCGAACTACCACTTGTTCGCGAAGTTCTGTTTCTTGGCCTGCTAATGCATTTGCTTGTTGCAATCGATTGGGTGCCCTATTTATGGGAGCCGAGACGATCCGTCAACTATGTCGCCGGGAATCCTGTGTTCTGGTACCCATTATTTGTTTTCTTAATTCTGATTTATCACTGCGTTTCTAACGCGAGAAACGATACAAACGTCGGAGCGAAAGCAAAATGGCTTGTGGGTGCAGTCATTTTTTTCTTGCTATCGACTGGCCAACTATATAACCACGGCTATTTCATCAGTGGTTTCCTCGATAACATGCCCGAGCGATACTACGCCGGATACCATGCCACAGTATTGTGGACAGTGATCCCATTACTAATCTACATGGCTGCAATAATACCGATTCGCTACATACTAAGTTACGGTATTCTGCTAGGCCTCGTAATCTACACGCTGGATTTCGGCCGCAACGAATATTTCGAAAAATACTATATCCTCAGTGGATTCTTATCCTATTTGTGTTTCTATTTGTTTACCCGATTCGGCGCTGGCACCACCGCTCGCTAATATACGCGCCCGTATCCGAGTGACAATTCAAACTGTTCCATGCACAGCTCCGTGGTCTGGGCCGGGCCCGGAAAAAACGGTCCACTGACAGGATCCGAAGGCCCCTTGATGCACTCTTCTGGCGCCCACATAAATCCGAAATTCAGTTTACCACCATTTTTAAGTGGCCGTGTGAATCCAAACGTGACGTGTTCTTCCATTACGCCCGGGGCAAGAATATTGAACAGGTTATCGGCGTTTTCATTGATCGGCTGATCACCCTTACTGACTCCGACACGCCAAGTCCAGTCCTGAACGATCCACTGGTAGCCAAGTTTAAGGACGGTCATATCATCCCAGCCGAATCCAACGCCGTTAGCTCCGCCCAGACACCCCGCGGTTCCGACACCGCCCACGGCAGCACACGACGCAAACGCTGTCTGTAACGATGGATTGGAGACGGCGGGGACATCGGTGTAATTGATTTGTTGCACGTCGACAAGGATTTTCGACTCCGGTGTCACATCCCAAGCCAATCCGATATTCCAGCTCGATGGAATATCGAAATCCCCCCGTTCCGCAAACAATCCGGCATAGTCGTCGAATTCATCCATCTTTAGTTCGCTTTGATAGGAAACCCCTAAGCTCAGTGCGGGTGTTACTCTACCTTGCCAACCGAGCGCGAGTCCGTATCCTACCGAGGTGTCATCGCCGTTGTCACTGAGGTGTGCCGCATCGTTCGAAATCGCAGCAAAACTCGATATGCCCTTGGCCTCGAAAGTCTGTATCGCCAATATCGGACTCACCCCCCAAGCGCTATCTTCTGTTATGTGCCGCGCATACGTCACTTGCGCGAATAATTGCGCGAGATCGATCCCGGCGTCACCCGCGCCGAACACGCCTTGCCCGCCAAAGGTATCGCCCGCACGCCAATCCGTATTCATTCCACCGCGGCCGAATACCGATACACCGATCGAACTCACTTCGTCCAGCATCTTATTCCACCCAAATTGCGGAATTAAAAAGTCCTCGCTACCGCTCTCCACTGTCGCCCCGAGACCGCCCCGCCCCGGTAGCGCCCGGAACGGCCCCGGTGGTGGAAGGGGAAATGCGCCATCGACGGTGTACTCCCGCATCGGCCGGAACCATGACGCTCCAAGATCCCAACGATTGCCCTGCCATACCATGCCGGCTGGATTTGCGGCTGCCGCCAGCGTGTCCTGGGAATACGCCGTCCCCGCGCCCGCAAGAGATTTTTCATTGATGCTAACGCCGTGCGAGAAATATCCGTTGGTGGCGGCTGCTGTACTGGGGAGAACCACTGCAAATACCAACCCCCAAACCATATTGTATCTTCTGCATCTTCTGGATCTACTGATCATCTGCAATCCTCCTCGTGATATATCAATTGCTGACTAGGTTTCTGAATCACGCTAAGTTTAATTTTGTCTCGGAAAACACCCATCATCGCGCTGACTTGGATCAATTACTGCACGGTTTGTTACTCGCAACCCACAGTAAATATCCCCTTGGTCCACAAATTAGTGACACCACCCCCCGTTTTCGATAAGGCGAGTCGCCAAGCGAGCACAAGAACCCCCGCAGCACGGGGGTTTGCGATCGCGCCACCCCACTAGTGAAACCCATTCAAATCTGCAGTCACCTGCCACCTTCCGATTCGATAAATTCCCGGTATTCTTCTCCAAATTTAAGCTCAAGTTCGTCGATAACCTCTTCAGCCTCTCGACCGCTCAACAGGTGCTGACTCATGAGCCCGGATACGGCGTCGAACAAACGCGCCGTATCCAACATCGGGTAGGTTGCGGTTAACCTTTTTATGGCGGCCACGACAGCTTCCCGCTGAGGCCGCGGAATCGGCACCGGTTCACGCGGCACCGTTGCGTCACCGCGGCTTGTACTTTTAAGATACCGAGCAAAATCCAATACCGAAGTTTGCTGTGCTGCCGACAGATCTCGGAATAGCGACAACAATTCCTTATCTTTAGATTTCACGAGCGATTCCGGGTGTCGAGTCGGGCCAGTGCCTGCCCCGACTGCAATACGGCGCGGGCTTGATCGGCCGCCGCGACCAGCGACGGCGCGCGTTCGAGGTGATATAGGCACAACGCCGACGTATACACCAAGCTGTCGTATGCCGGCCCGCTTGCACCACGCAACGCGTCCAGTCCAGCGCGGGCGGCGGCAGCGGCCGCGGCATCCGCATTTACGACCGAGCCAATCGCATCGGGCCGCTCGACCGCGGCTGGCAAACCGTCCGGCAACGGAACCGCCCGCGACTCGGCAGAAATTCCGATCGAACTCGGGTCTAGACGCTGTTCCTGTGTATCATCGTGACCGCGAAAGTAAACGTATTTTGATGCCTGCTGTAACGAGGGAGTTACACCGCCTTCCACGCCGCGCACGAGCATCGCAGAGTCGAAGCCTGCATGTTTCGCCAGCAACACATAAATACGAGGATACGGTTTGTGCACATAGCCGGTAACGAGATGGGTACGAGCTTGCCCGCGAACCGGACTCAGCAATACTTCGGTGGTGGTCAAACAGGGCCGCTTTACGATCAACGTGCGTAGCCCCAGCAGGTCGTGCAACGCAGGGCAGCTGTGACGTTGATCGACATATGCCCAACCGGTACGGGCATCGGCCAAACGCCGCGCCGCCGCCTGCGGCGTCAAGTCCACATCCACGCCCGCCGCACGCAGCACTTTACGGTGCGTTGCGCCGTATTTCGGCCCAACCGACTCAGCACCGACCGATACGCATGGCACTCCACAGGCCGCCAATACGGGCGGCAGAAATGCGGATACCGGCAATCCCCGTACGTAGCCGTCGAACGGGTCGGCAATCTGTATCACATCTTCGGCCGCGGCTGTCGCATAGTGGGTCGCGTCCATCAGCGCCTGCAATACTCCACGGTTCTCGTCATCAGTCTCGCGCTTCATGCGCAAAGCGATGAGGAACACTCCCGCTTGCACCGGATCGACCCGGTTTTGCAGCACCAACTCCATGGCCCCGCGCGCCTCGTCGAACGAAAGGTCTTTACTGAGTTCGGGGCCGGTAGCAATGCGTTGAATTATGGCGCGCATGAACTCGTTTGGTGAATTAGCGGCGGCTTGTGTCATAAATTTTAACTACTCTTCTTGAATATTTGAATGCTAACAGCAAATGGTTATCCTACAAGCTACCCATCACGTTGCAAGTACCCGTGGAACCTAAATCCTAATGACTGAAAATCACACCATGTCGCTTGCAAGCGGCATTGCGGCTTTTGAATCGAAGCAATTTTCTCGCGCCCTGCCCCTGCTCACGCCGATCGCAGACACCGGTAACGCCGACGCGCAGTATCGGATCGCCATCATGTATCAAAATGGTCTCGGAGTTGTACGCAATGAGCTCATGGCCTTCAAATGGATGTCCGCAGCGGCAAAGCAAGGCCTCGGCTTAGCGCAACATGGGCTTGGGTTCATGTATATGGAAGGCGACTGCATCCCAAAAGACCCCCACAAAGCCATCAAGTGGTTTACGCTCGCTGCCGAACAAGGCTTGGCCGGGTCGCAGACAACGCTGGGTATGATGTACGAACAAGGCAACGGTGTCCCGAAAGATCCCGATCGAGCGAAACATTGGTATCGCCTGGCCGGCTTTGAGTAGGTAGCCCGACCATTTGTGGCTAGGCGATTCGGAGTCGCTCGCGCGTGACGATCGAAGTGAAATTCGTGCCCAGCAACCGCCGGTTTGAGTTGCAAGGCAATGACACCATATTGGAAGCCGCGTTGCGCGCCGGACTGTCCCCGAACTACGGCTGCAGCAATGGCAACTGCGGTCGATGCCTCGCAAAAGTGGTCAACGGCAGCACTGCCCGCGTCCGCCACCACGACTACGTACCGACGGCGGCCGAAAAAGCCGCCGGGGTTGTATTGATGTGTGCTTATACGGCGCACTCCGATCTGCAACTCGAGGTACTCGAGGCCGATTCCCCGGACGATATCCCTGTCCAAGACATCCCCGCCCGCTGCAAAAAGAAACATCACCCGACCGACGACATCGCGGTCGTGCGGGTGCAAACGCCGCGCACCCAACGGCTACGCTTTCTGTCCGGGCAACGGGTGGTATTGAGCTTAAGGGGTGGAATTCAGGGCGAATATCCTATCGCAAGTTGCCCGTGCGACGACCGCAACCTCGAATTCCATGTACACCGTGGCGACAACAATGCGGCTTCGCGGCACATCCATTCAAGGTTATCGCCCGGCGATCACCTACACGTACACGGCCCCACCGGCGGGCTTAGCTGGCACACGCCGAACGCCCAGCCGGTTGTTTTCGTAAGCTGCGACGTGGGGTTCGCGGCAATCAAGAGCCTGATCGAGTACGCCATCAATATTGAGTGGGAGGGCCCGATGACATTGCTGTGTTTCGGCGCGCCCGGCGCGGCACATTATATGGACAATCTGGCTCGTTCCTGGAACGATGTGCTGGATAATTTTAGTTACCGCAGTAGTCTATTGACGGTGGACCCACGTCACGCGTGCGAAAAATTGGACGAGGAACTACGTAGCTCAGTGCATAGCGAATTACTCGCCGATGCGGACCTGCATCACGCCGATGTCTATATTTCGGCGCCAGGCCCGACGGCGTGCGCGCTGCAAACACAATTCCTCACCCACGGCATCGAGGCGACACGATTATGGACAGATATATGTTCTTAACTGCTGTGCTACTCTGAGACCGATTCAAACGAAAACAATGCAGTACCTACCTATTTTTATCGACATCAAGGACCGCCAATGCCTATTGGTGGGTGGCGGCGACGTTGCCGCACGAAAAGCAACATTACTGCTTAACGCGGGAGCAAAAGTTGAGGTTCTGGCACCGGTACTCGGCGCGGCCTTGTCGCGCGAGCACCAGAACGGACGTATTACCTATACCAACAGGGGTTATGAAAGTTCGGATCTTACGGACTGTTGCCTCGCGATCAGCGCCACGGATGATCGTGAGCTGAATGCCAAAGTAGCGACCGATGCGAAAGCGCTCGGGATCCCGGTCAATGTCGTGGACAGCCCGGAACTGTGTAGCTTCATCATTCCGAGCATCGTCGATCGCTCACCCGTGATGGTGGCGGTTTCCAGTAGCGGCGCCTCGCCCGTGCTCGCACGATTATTGCGAGCGCGCCTCGAAACCCTGATACCGGCTAGCTACGGACAACTCGCAACATTAGTCCAAGGTTTTCGCGATCGGGTTAAAGCACGGTTTTCAACTTCCAACAAACGCCGCCTGTTTTGGGAAGACGTGTTGCAGGGACCGATCGCAGAACTGCTATTTGCCGGTAAAGCGGAGGCGGCGCGTGCGGCGCTCGATAACGCGATTACTGGTACGGCCGATTCACGTTACGACCAGGGCGAGGTGTATCTGGTCGGAGCCGGCCCCGGCGACCCTGATCTCTTGAGTTTTCGTGCATTACGCCTGATGCAACGCGCCGATGTCGTGCTTTATGACCGGCTTGTTTCAGCTGAAATATTGAATCTCGCCCGACGCGACGCACAGCGTATATACGTTGGTAAGCAACGCGCGTACCACTCGATGCGTCAAGAGGAAATTAACGATACGCTGGTGCGCTTCGCGCAACAAGGAAAAAGAGTATTGCGGCTCAAGGGTGGCGATCCGTTTATTTTCGGCCGTGGCGGCGAAGAGATTGATACCCTCGCGGCCCAAGGCATTCCGTTCCAAGTAGTACCCGGAATTACCGCGGCGTCGGGTTGCGCAGCATACGCCGGCATCCCGCTCACCCACCGCGACTACTCGCAGTCCTGTGTGTTCGTTACGGGCCACCAACGCGAAGGCAAGCTCGACCTGAACTGGGAGATGCTATCGCAGCCAGGCCAAACCGTGGTGTGCTATATGGGACTAAGCGGATTGCCTACGCTATGCCAACAGCTAATCGCGCACGGTATGCCACCGCAGACTCCCGCCGCGCTCATCGAACAAGGTACGACCCAGCACCAACGCGTATTCGCCGCCACCATTGCTACACTACCGGGCATCATAGGCGGTGCCGATGTACACGCACCCACGCTCATAATTATCGGCGAGGTCGTGCGCTTGCACGAAAAACTTGCTTGGTTCCACCCGCAGGCCGATACTGACGCCAAGGCACTAATATGACTTCTTATACGAGAATCGCTGGTTTGGCGGACATACCGGTTGGGAAAATGCTCCGGGTTGATCACGCGCCGGAACCCATTCTGTTGGTAAATGTTGACGCACACATATACGCGTTGTGTGATACCTGTCCGCACGAAGACGCGTCGCTCGCGAGCGGTGCGTTGCAAGGGAAATTCGTGAAGTGCCCATTACACGGCAGCCGCTTCGATGTACGCGATGGCACCGTACAAGAGGAACCGGCCGAACACGGTCTAACTGTCTTCGACGTAAGAATCGAGGGGAACGATATTTTGCTGGGCCCACCGCGGAGCTAATAGGCGGCGCGGCGATTCAAGAGGAGCGGCGCG
>JAOTWM010000081.1 GCA_029862885.1 Gammaproteobacteria bacterium | reverse complement strand
ACCCGGCACGCGAGTGGCCGCTCGGGATCGGTGATGGCGCCGAGCTCACCAAAGATATACAGCGTCTGTCCCCCGATCGGCGGCAAAAAAACCTTGAGATCGGTCCGGGTTACGAGTTCCGAGAACATGCCACCGGTTTGTTCGAACAAGGTGCGCCGTAGGGTTGTTTCTTCGGTACGGCAGCGTTTTGCGATACCGGGTAGGTACCAGACTGGCTCGATGGCAATTTTGGTGACATTGACCTCGCCGGTGTCTAGCAGTATCCGGCCATCCGGTTCGAGCCGGCCCGCCGCCACTTCGCCCTGTAATTCGGGTACGGTCAAGCGTGCCCGCGTTACTGCAATCGTGGGCCGGATATCCGCGCCCGTAGCGACCCACCGCGCAAAGCTGTCGCTCACAATATGCCCGTACGGATCGATGGATACGATTTTGTCGGGGTCGCTCCATTGCGGATAAGGGCCGATGTCGGTGGTTGGCAGGGTATCGGTCAAATCCGGCTTGTGCAACGGGCTCAACGACCCCGACGCGACCGCCAGGGCTCGGTACAACGCGTACGATCCGGAATGCGCCCCAATGGCGTTGCGTTGTCCGTTGGCGGCCAATGTGCCGACCACGGGACCGCGTTCAGCGGCACTGGGCGCGCCCCAACTCAGCGCCGCGGGTTTGTGGTGTGCGCTGGGGTGTGAGGTCAGAACGATATGGCTCGGTGTTTGAGAATCACTCATCGACAGCTGCCTGGCCCGATTTCCACGGGTGGGTCACGGATACACGGTAAGTGTAGAAGATCGCAATGTCGCTTCGCAATCGCATTGTCCTGCCAAGTGGGGTATTGCCGAATTTAGTGTTGAACCCGCGCCTTGCGGTCGCGGATAATTCGCGCCGGGTACGCCGGCCCGGGAATCTGCCATCGTGCCCATCCACCGCCACCAGTTTTACTGCCGGAGTAACTACCCTATGTCTCAACCGCGGACCTTAACAATCAATAACGGTACGCCGCCCGCACCGACATTTTCGGAAATGGAAATGCAGCGTCGTTTAGACGCGCTGCGCGCCCATATGGCTGCCAGCGACATCAATTGTTGTATTTTTACGTCGATCCATAACATCAACTATTTCGCCGATTTCGTGTACTGCTCGTTCGGTCGCAACTATGCATTGGTGGTTACGCAGGAACGCGCTACGACGATCAGTGCCAATATCGACGGCGGTCAACCATGGCGGCAGTCCTATGGCCACGATAATGTGGTGTATACGGACTGGCAGCGCGATAATTATTTTTTTGCTGTGGCCGAACTTGCCGATGGCCGGGGGCGGGTTGGCATTGAGTTCGATCACGTCACATTGCAGAACCGGACTAAATTCGAGGCCGCCTTAAGCGGTGCCGAATTTGTGGATATCGGGGTTGCCACGATGCAAATGCGAATGCGCAAGTCGGCAGAAGAACAAGCGCTAATACGCCAGGGTGCACGAATTTGTGATATCGGTGGCGCCGCACTAGTGGAAGCCATACACGCGGGCGCCCCGGAATACGAGGTGGCCCTGCATTCGACCCAGGCCATGGTGCGGGCCATCGCTCGGGCTTATCCACATACCGAGTTGATGGATACCTGGACGTGGTTTCAGTCCGGAATCAATACCGACGGCGCCCATAATCCAGTTACCAGCCGGCGCGTGCAGAAAGGCGACATTCTGAGCCTGAATTGTTTCGCAATGATCTCGGGCTATTACCAGGCATTGGAGCGAACCTTGTTTTTCGATCATGTGTCTGACGATGCGTTACAGCTTTGGGAAATTAATTGCGAAGTGCATCGAACCGGATTGACACTGATCAAGCCGGGAGCGAAGTGCATGGATATCGCCATGACCCTCAACGAAATATACGCGGCCCACAACTTATTGCAGTACCGCACGTTTGGATACGGTCATTCGTTCGGCACTCTGTGTCACTACTACGGTCGCGAGGCCGGCTTGGAGTTGCGGGAAGATATCGAGACAGTTTTGGAACCCGGCATGGTGGTATCTATAGAGCCGATGCTCATGTTGCCCGAGGGCATACCCGGCGCCGGTGGTTATCGAGAGCACGATATCCTAATTGTCGATGCGTCGGGGGCCGAAAACATCACCCATTTTCCGTACGGGCCGGAGCACAACATTATCCATTGAGGCGGGCCGGAACCGTCGATCCGGTATTGTTACACGTGCTGGTTGCCGCGCTGTCTCCGAAACAAGTGCAGATGGCGCTGCCACGGATTCTGGTGTATATACGGCCACACCGTGGGTGTGCGATGAGTCGCGATGAAAATTCTGCTCAGTAATGACGACGGGTATCTCGCCCCGGGGTTGGCGTGTTTGGCTGACGCTCTCGCCGATGCGGGCGAGGTGGTGGTTATGGCGCCGGATCGTGACCGTAGTGGCGCCAGTAATTCTCTCACCTTGCGCGCGCCGTTGCGGGTAAAACGAGCGGCCGATAGCGGATTCTATTATGTGGACGGTACGCCTACCGATTGTGTGCATCTGGCCGCGACGGGCCTGATGGAGAAGGAACCCGACATGGTCATTGCCGGCATCAATAACGGCTCTAACTTGGGTGACGATACGTTGTATTCGGGCACAGTGGCGGCGGCCATCGAGGGTCGTTTTCTGGGCTTTCCGGCAATTGCGATTTCGCTCGTGGGCCGCGCCCAGCACTTCGACACGGCGGGTTACGTCGCGCAAAGATTATTGCAGCGTATTCGCAGCGAAGCATTACCAGCCGATACGATTCTCAATGTTAATGTGCCCGATGTGCCAATCGAACACCTTGCGGGATTCAAGGCGACACGCCTCGGTAATCGCCATAAGTCGGAACCGGTGATTTCGGATCGCGACCCCCAGGATGAACTGGTTTATTGGATCGGTCCGGCCGGCCCGGAACAGGATGCCGGTCCCGGCACTGACTTCCACGCCATAAAGAACGGATATGTTTCGATCACGCCGCTGCACACCGATTTGACCCAGCATACGGCATTGCAGACGGTAACGACTTGGCTTAACGAACTGCCTGATGGTTAGGGTTGGTCGTCACGACGGTATCGGCATGACCTCAAGGCGTACCCGACAACGCCTTATTGACCGCCTACGCCGAGAAGGTATTCGTGACGAACGCGTATTGTCTGCGCTCGATAATACGCCGCGGCATATTTTTGTCGATGAAGCATTGGCGAGCCGCGCCTACGAGGATATCGCGTTGCCAATCGGCCATAATCAAACCATCTCGCAGCCGTACGTGGTGGCCCTGATGACGGAAATTCTGTTGGCGGGAAATGCGGTACTAAACAACGTATTAGAGATCGGCACCGGCTCCGGTTATCAAACCGCAATTCTCGCGCAGTTAGTAGGACACGTGCACACCGTTGAACGTATCGGAGTATTACTGCGCCAAGCCCGTGATCGTTTGTACCATATGCGATTGCGTAATATTTCCTACCACACGGCTGATGGCACGGCCGGTTTGGAACAACACGCTCCCTATGACGGAATTCTCGTAGCCGCTGCACCGAGGACGATTCCGGAAGAACTGTGCTCGCAACTAACGGTGGGTGGAAGACTGGTGATTCCGGTTGGCGAAAACTCTAAACAGCGCCTGGTATTGGTAGAACGTGAGGCGATGGAATTTGTTGAGACTGAGTTTGACTGGGTCAATTTCGTGCCGTTGATATCGGGTAAAGTGTAGCGGACCGCTGATCGATTCATGTCGCGCCGTTCTATATTGATAATATTGAGTACCCGTGCCGCAATCGCATCCGTCCGCCAGACAGGGTGCCGGCTGTGATTTTTCGATGGATGTACGATCGCATGTTGCGCTGGGCCGCGCACCGGCATGCTCCTATTTACCTCGGCTTAGTAAGTTTTTCGGAATCATCTTTTTTCCCGATCCCGCCCGATGTAATGCTTGCGCCGATGGTATTGGCGCGGCGTCAGCAGGCCTGGTGGCTGGCGGGTTTAACGACCATCACTTCGGTGCTCGGTGGAATCGCGGGTTATTTGATCGGCAAGTTCCTGTTTGATGAATTCGGACAAGCAATCATCGATTTTTATCATGCCCAGGCCGGTTTCGAACGAGTTAAACTTTGGTTCCACGAGTACGGAGTCATGGTGGTATTTGTGGCCGGCTTCTCGCCCATACCTTACAAGCTGTTTACGGTGGCCTCTGGAGTTCTGGGGCTGGCGTTTGTACCGTTTGCCGCCGCCTCGGTGGTCGGTCGCGGTATGCGCTTCTACTTGGTATCAGGGTTATTGTATTGGGGTGGCCAGCCGTTTGAGGAATTCCTGCGCCGGCGCATCGATATACTCGGGTGGGGCGTTGTGGGACTCGCGGCCATTGCTTATCTGCTGCTGCGCTAGGTGGCCGATGGGCGCCGCAGAATTTTGTGCGCGTCTCGCGCCGGTGGCCCTGATTATCGCGGCAGTGGGTTGCGGCGGCCCGGCCGTGGTACCGATGAAAGATCGGTCGCAATCCGGCGCCCCACCGGCACGTGTGACCGGAACCCAGGCGCAGCGCGGCGGCGCCGACGTCCATATTGTTCGCCGCGGCGATACGCTGTACAGCATTGCCTGGCAGGCAGGCGTCGATTTCCGACGGCTCGCCCAATGGAATGCGATCGTGCCCCCGTACCTGATCAAGCCCGGGCAACGTATCGCTTTCCGGCCGCGGGTCCGCGCCGCAGACGTCGCCAAGCAACCGTCACGCGCGACGCCGACCGCGTCGAGTCAGCCCGCTCGAGCCGCGCCGACCGGCGCCGGGAATCTGCCCGTCAAGAGCTGGGTATGGCCCGCGGATGGCCACGTTACGGAGAAATTTTCGATAACACGAGGCAATAAGGGGATCGATATCGCGGGCAGCGCGGGTGCGACGGTGCGGGCCGCCGCGGCCGGAAAGGTGGTGTACGCGGGGACGGGTTTGCGCGGCTACGGCCGGCTTATCATCGTCAAGCACAATGATGCATTCCTGAGTGCCTACGCCCATAATCGGCGAATGCTCGTGGAAGAGGGGCAGGGCGTCAGTCGGGGCCAGAAGATCGCAGAAATGGGCGATTCCGGTGCAAATTCGGTCAAATTGCACTTCGAGATTCGCGAGCAGGGCAAACCGATCGATCCCCTCAGGTATTTGCCGCGGATTTGACCGACACAAAATAGTAGACATCGAGGTTCCAGGCCCTTATTATCGTATTACGCGAAGAAAGTGAGCTAACTACCAGAAGCACATAAGAAAGTTCTAGCGTTTCGTTGCACGAGGGATATCCCGACATAGTCGGTGACACGTGGTTGCCGGCTCGAACTAGGGTTAAGGGCCGACGATCGAAAATGGTGGTGGTGAAATGTACGATTCGACTGAGAATGGGGCGTTGAGCGATAATTTGAGAAATTCCCGTTCCGAAACTCGTAGCGAGCGGGAATCGAGCAAGGATGATCGCCGAGCGGTAGTATCGCATCTCGATGCGACCCAGATTTATCTTCGTGAGATAGGATTCTCACCATTACTCACAGCAGAAGAGGAAGTCTATTTCGGCCGCCTCGCCCGTGCCGGCGATGAAGCCGGGCGCAAGCGCATGATCGAAAGCAATCTGCGCTTGGTGGTGAAGATTGCCCGGCGCTATCTCAATCGCGGCTTATCGCTACTGGATCTCATCGAGGAAGGAAATATTGGTCTGATTCGCGGTGTAGAGAAATTCGACCCGGAAAGGGGTTTTCGATTTTCCACGTACGCGACGTGGTGGATCCGCCAAACAATCGAGCGCGCGATCATGAACCAAGCGCGCACGGTACGCCTGCCGATTCATGTCCTAAAGGAAATCAATATCTACCAACGTGCCGCCAAGGCGTTGGCGCAGCGGTTGGACCATCCACCCACCGCGGAGGAAATCGCAGGCCGGCTTGATGTTCCGATTGAGGACGTTAAGAAAATGTTGAGTATGGATGAGCGCGTATCATCCATCGATGCACCGTTGGAATCCGATCCAGATCGAAGCCTTATCGACGCGCTACCGGATCACCGTTCGCCGGATCCGGCGGACGCACTACAGAGCGAAAAAATTCTGGAACATGTCGATGAATGGCTCGGGTTGTTGACAGACAAGCAACGCGAAGTCATCGAACGGCGCTTTGGATTACGCGGCCGGGAACCCTCTACGCTCGAGCAAGTAGGGCTCGATGTCGGTGTGACCCGAGAACGCGTCCGGCAGATCCAGGTTGAAGCGCTCAAGCGCCTCCGAGTGGTATTGCAGAACCGCGGATTTTCAATCGAGGCGCTACTATAGCCGGGGCCTCCGGTTACGGCCGTGGTATCAGTCCGGGGCTGTATCCTCAGGATGCTCGATCAAAATCGCCGCCATAACGTGGCGTCCTTCTGCCACCAAGATATTGTACGTCCGGCACGCGGCGCGTGAATCCATCACCTCGATTCCGATTCGCTTACTGCTCAAACCCAATGTTAGGCGCGGATCCGGAAACCGTAAGCGCGTACCGGTGCCGAGAATGACTAACTCCGGCTCAAGCGCGCCGAGTTCGACAAAATCGGCTTCGCATAAGTCGTCAAATCGACGTGGCGTCCAGTCATCGATGATGGAGTTCGCCGATACAACCAGGCTGGCCACGTATCGGCGATCGTTGACGATAACTTCGTGATCCGTGTAAGAACGGATAATATTGATCCTGGAGGTGTCGGCTAAGTGGAATTTCATGAGTTGAGTTCGTGGCGAACCACATTGTGGCGTGTGCTGGCCGTTCGCGTCCAGTCAACGGCGGACGCGTTAACGCGTAATCGACGCAACGACGACAGCGAATACAGACCAAAATGATGCAACCGACCCGCATCGGCATAGTGGGGCTCGGCACTGTTGGTGCGGGGACCGTAAACGTATTGCGTCGAAACGGCGATGAAATAGCTCGACGTGCTGGACGCGAGGTACACGTGTGTTCCGCCGCCGTTCGCGACCCCGGCAAACTGCGCCTATGCGAAATCGCCGGAATCGAGTTGGTAACGGACCCGCTCGAAGTTGCTAATGATTCGCGGGTCGATATCGTGCTGGAGTTGATGGGTGGAGAAGAGCCGGCCCGGAGTGTGGTGTTGACGGCGATCGCGAACGGCAAACACGTCGTGACAGCAAATAAAGCGCTGATTGCTGTGCACGGTAACGAAATATTTCATGCCGCCCAGGAATACGGCGTCACGGTAGCATTCGAAGCCGCCGTCGCGGGTGGAATCTCAATTATAAAAGCCATTCGCGAGGGCTTGGCCGGCAATCGGATCGAATCGATGGCCGGCATAATTAATGGCACCTCCAATTATATCCTGAGCGGTATGCGCGACGAGGGGTGCGGTTTCTCGGAAAAGCTGGCCGACGCCCAGGCTATGGGTTATGCCGAAGCCGATCCAACTTTTGACATCGAAGGTGTGGACGCTGCCCACAAGCTTACAATTCTCGGAGCGATCGCGTTCGGAATTCCGTTGCAATTCGACAATGTGTATACGGAAGGAATCTCCGCATTGGCCCTGGATGATATTATGTATGCCGAAGAATTGGGATTTCGAATCAAACATTTGGGTATTGCCAAGCGCACCCATGTGGGAATCGAGTTACGGGTACATCCGTGTTTACTGCCACGCAATCACCTATTATCCCATGTCGAAGGGGTAATGAATGCAATCTACGTCAAAGGCGATGCCGTGGGCCCGACACTGCACTACGGAGCCGGGGCCGGGGCCGAACCAACGGCATCCGCCGTGGTCGCGGATGTGGTCGATGTGGTCCGCACTCTGACTACCGATCCCGGTAACCGCGTGCCACATCTCGCGTTTCAACCGAACGCAATCTCCGATCTGCCCATATTGCCCGCGGCCGAGATCGAATCGGCGTACTATTTGCGAATGAGCGCGGTCAATCGCCCCGGCGTGTTGGCTGATGTAACCCGAATTCTCGGAGATTTGAATATCAGCATCGAAGCCATACTGCAAAAAGGCTCAGGCGCACAAGAGTCGGTGCTGCCAGTTATACTGCTCACACAAACGACCGTGGAACACCGCATCGACGAAGCCCTGCGGCAACTTGCCGAGTTGCCTACGATCGAAAACGAAATTTCTCGAATTCGCGTCGAAGCTCTTGACTAGTACTCCTTTAACTTGATATTGCCGTGTTCAGCGAGTCAGGAAGCGTTTGGCCGCTAGTAGCACCTCTTGGCAAGGACTAGTCCTTGCCAAGAAGTACAACACCGCGGACGAGCGCATCCCGGCTCGCCCGAAGGGAGCTATCCAAATGATCCAATACCGCGTTCTAGCCCTTGAAAAGGCCTGCCCATTCTCTGCGGACCGCGCCTTGTCCTGGATCATCTGGATAGCTCTGAACACGGCAATATCAAGTTAAAGGAGTACTAGATGCAAACGTCTTACGGGGGACTAATCGATCGTTACCGCGAGCGTCTGCCGGTTAACGACGATACTCGAATCATCAGTTTACTGGAAGGCAACACTCCGTTGATTCCCTTATACAATATTACTCGTGAACTCGATGCGGATGTTACCGTCTACGCGAAATACGAAGGCCTGAACCCAACCGGTTCGTTTAAGGACAGGGGCATGACACTGGCGGTAACGATGGCGGTGCATGAAGGCACCCGAGCGGTGATCTGCGCATCCACCGGCAACACATCTGCCGCGGCAGCAGCGTACGCGGCGCGGGCCGGCATCGCGGCATTTGTGTTGATACCGGAAGGCAAGATCGCGCTCGGTAAGTTGTCGCAGGCCATGATGCACGGTGCAACGGTTGTACAGATTCGAGGAAATTTTGACGCCGGTATGGAACTCGTGAAGCAACTGGCCGATCAGGCTCCGGTTAGCCTTGTGAATTCAGTCAACCCGTATCGCTTGCAGGGGCAGAAAACGGCGGCATTCGAAATCGTTGACGTACTAGGTGACGCACCCGATTTTCACTGTCTGCCGGTCGGTAACGCCGGTAACATCAGTGCGTATTGGATGGGCTATAGTGAGTATTACGATTCGGGACGTGCGCAATCGCGGCCACGAATGCTCGGTTATCAGGCGGCCGGAGCCGCGCCGTTTGTCGATGGACACATGATCGATACACCCGAGACGGTCGCATCGGCGATCCGCATCGGCCGTCCGCAATCGTGGGATTATGCGATCACGGCGCAACACGAATCGAATGGCTGGTTTACTGCGTTCAGCGACGCTGAGATATTACATACCCAGAAACGGCTTGCGGAACTCGAAGGGATTTTCTGCGAGCCCGCCTCGGCAGTCAGCGTAACCGGGATGCTGGCGGAAGTCGCTTCAGGAGCAATTCCGGCAGGCAGTACCGTAGTTTGTACATTGACCGGGCACGGTCTGAAAGACCCGGATATCGCGATCGGTCAATGTCCGCGGCCGCTGACGGTGGATCCCGACGCGGACGACATAAAGCGCTTAATCCTCGATCAATTGGCATAGCACTAATAATATGAACAAAACGGACCGAATCTTTGTTGCCGGGCACCGCGGATTAGTAGGTTCTGCGCTGCTGCGAATGCTAAAGTTACGGGGCTTTGATAATGTGATTCTGCGTGACCGCAAGGATCTCGACCTCACACGACAGGAGCAAGTAGAGGCGTTTTTTGTCGCAACGCGGCCGCAATACGTCTTCCTTGCGGCCGCGCGAGTTGGTGGGATTGCAGCTAACGATTCCCGCCCTGCAGATTTTATATTCGAGAATCTTGCGATTCAGACCAATGTCATCGATAGCGCGTATCGTAATGGTGTGGAGCGCCTATTGTTTCTCGGCAGCTCGTGTGTGTATCCGCGCGAATGCCCGCAACCGATGCGTGAGGAGTATTTACTTACGGGCCCGTTAGAGACGACAAATGAGGCGTATGCGATAGCAAAAATCGCAGGTATTGAGATGTGTGCGGCCTACAACGCTCAGTATGGCACTGACTTTATCGCGGTCATGCCCACCAACCTTTATGGCATTAACGATAATTTCGATCTTAATGACTCCCATGTATTGCCGGCGTTAATCCGTAAAGTACATGAGGCGAAGACGACCAATAGCCCGCACGTGGTAATCTGGGGCAGTGGTACACCGCAACGGGAATTCTTACATGTAGACGACCTGGCGGACGCCTGCTTGTTTTTAATGGGTCGCGGCGATGCGGCTCACCTCACCAATATTGGGTCGGGCGAGGAAGTATCAATCCGTGATCTGGCCAAATTGGTGTGTACAGTCGTCGGCTACAACGGAGGGCTCGTCTTCGATACCTCGAAACCCGACGGAACACCGCGCAAACTGCTCGATTGTTCGCGGCTGCGGGTTTTGGGGTGGCGGCATTCCACCGAGCTGCGCGCCGGCATTGAAACGACGTATGAGTGGTATTGCGACCGGTTCGACGCCGCGTAACCGAGCCAACCGATGCATTTTGGAATAAATCGCCGGTAAGTCACCATTATTACTGGCAATTTGCTTACGATTCGGGACAAAATGTAGTCAAATTAATTGCGATTCGACGCTGGACTGTTCGCGAAGTCCGCGATTGATCGACGACGGGGACCCTCGGCAAGCGATCGATACCAAGAAAGCCGGTGGTACGGGGTAGAGAGTTATGAGCAGATCAGGGAATCTATTTCGGGTGCGGACGATGCAAGATGCGACGCCTGTAACGACCGCACGCCGCACATCTCGCAACGCAACGGCTGCGATGCTGATGGTCATGTCGATATTGGCCTGCAGTGCGGTTCAGGCGCAATCCACTACGCCCAACGAGGATTCAGCAGATTCAGTAACGCTGAATTTTCAAGACGCCGATATCCGTGCATTGATCAATACCGTTTCACAGATTACCGGCCAAAACTTTGTGGTGGATCCACGCGTAAAGGGTCGAGTCACGTTGGTTTCGGGGACAACGTTGCCTCCGGAGCAAATCTATGACGTGTTCCTGACTGTTTTGGAGGTGCATAACTTCGCAGCGGTTCCGGCTGGCGACGTGATAAAGATTGTACCGAGCCAAATCATCAAACAACAAGCGACGCCGACGATCTATAACGATGCGGTTTCTAAAAACGACGAACAGATTACCCAGGTGTATCAGCTTAGACACGGTTCGGTACAAGAGTTGATACCAATTTTGCGGCCATTGATGCCGCCAACGAGTCATTTTGCGGCGCATCCCGCCACCAACACCTTGGTATTCACCGATACCGCTGCGAACATCGGCCGGATCCTCGGGATTATCGCGCGTATCGACCAACCGGATCGCCGTTCCGATATACATGTCGTGTATCTACAACATGCGAGCGCGGCTGCGATGGCACAACTTTTGGCGCAATTGGCGTCGTCACTGCAGAAACCGGGCGACCCAAACGCTCCGGCCCGGCAGATTTCGGTGCAAGCCGACCCGAGTACTAACGCGGTCATCATTCAGTCACCTGAATCTGAGTTCGGGTTACTGCAGGCCGTCATCGAGCAGCTCGATATCGAGCGTAATGTCGAAGGCGACATTCACGTCGTGTACCTGCGCTACGCTAAGGCGGTTGATCTCGTGGGCATCCTTAATGACTTGGCTCAACAACCGCCTGCCGCCGAGGGTGGTGTTGCTCCGCCTGAGGTATCGGTCCAAGCCGACGAAGATACAAACGCGTTAGTGATTCGTGCCGACGAAGAAAGTTTTCGGGAACTCGAAGCAGTTATCGAAAAGTTGGATATACGCCGCTCGCAGGTGTTTGTGGAGACAATTATCGCCGAGGTGTCTTATAACAAAGCCTCGGAGCTCGGTGTGGAGTGGAACGCGTTGCATCGGACCCGAAATCAAAGGACAGGCGAGGTTACTGATTATACCGGTAACCTGCAGTTCAGCCCGTCAGGCGATAGTGGCTTCCGCATCGGCATCATGAATGAATTTTTTGATCGCGTATTAGGCGAGTTCGTTCCCGACCTCGATGTAGTGTTGCGGGCGTTGCGCAGCGACTCTAATACCAATATTCTTTCGACTCCAAATCTTCTGACACTCGATAATGAGGCGGCCGAAATCATAGTCGGTCAGGAGGTTCCGTTTATCACCGGGCAGTTCGTGTCCGATGCGAGTAGCACGACCATTGTCGACACCCCTGGCCCGGGCGGCACTGGTGTGATCAATCCGTTTCAAACCATTGAGCGTAAAGACGTGGGCCTGACGCTGCGTATCACTCCCCAGATCAACGAGGGTGGCGCGATACGTTTGGAGATCGAAAATGAAATTTCCAGCGTCAGCCCTATTACCGTTCAAGGAGCATCGGACTTGATTACCGACACCCGATCCATCATGTCGACGGTGCAGGTGGAAGATGGTCAGATTATCGTACTTGGTGGGCTGATTCGCGATGACGTCAAAGACACGTTTGAGTGGGTACCGGTTCTGAGTAAGATCCCTTTGATTGGTGCGTTATTTCGAAAGAAGACAAAGAGCGCGGTCAAAACCAATCTCATGGTGTTTTTGCGACCGCGAATCGTGCGTTCACCCGGCGATCTTGCGGATGTAACTAAGAAACGCTATGACTATATCAAATCCGAAGAAGCGCTCGGTCAACCCGATACCGAACGAATGATTGAAGAAATCACGCCTCCGATATTACCAAATATTGAATGGGAACACGGCCGAAAATAGTAATTGTGGTGTTCGTTAGTAATGGTTTGTGTAGGTTTCAATGAGCGTTATCGTTCCAATCGTCGATGAAGGGCGCACGCCACCTGATTGGTTGGCTGCAATCGAACCAGGTGCCGTCATGTCTTTATCGTACGGCTACGCGAAACGCCATCAAATTCTCGTGGCCAGTATCTCGGATCACAGCGCGCAAGTATTAACTGCCGGGATGCCCGCTCTTAGCGTGTTGGCTGAGTTGCGCCGGCAGTTGGGACTGGAGCTAGTGGTACACAAGGTTGACCAGCACTTGTTTGATCGCCTGTTACGTCAGGGTTATGACAAAGGGCAATCCGAGGCCACCCAAATGGTGGACGATTTGGGCGAGGACGTGGATCTCGCGATGCTGGCACATGAATTGCCACAAACCACGGATCTGCTAGACGCGGCTGATGACGCGCCGATCGTGCGTTTAATCAATGCGCTGATCACCCAGGCAGTCCGGGAAAATGCGTCCGATATCCATCTCGAGGCATTCGATGCGCGATCGCTCGTGCGATTTCGTATCGATGGTCTGTTACGGGATATCGTAGAGCCGCAACGCGCACTGCATAGCGCATTGGTGTCACGTCTAAAAGTTATGGCGCAGCTCGATATCGCAGAGAAACGGTTGCCTCAAGACGGTCGAATCTCGTTGCGGGTCGGCGATCGGCCTGTCGATGTTCGTGTATCGACGTTGCCGACCCAACACGGCGAACGCGTGGTATTGCGGTTATTGGATATTCAGGGCGCACGCCTGAACATTGAAGATCTGGGAATGGATCCTGGCACCAGCGAACACTTCAATAGACTCATTCAATCTCCACACGGGATCATTCTCGTAACCGGACCAACTGGATCCGGTAAGACCACGACTTTGTATGCAGGCTTAAGTCGATTGGATCGATTGCAACTCAATATTCTCACCATCGAGGATCCAATCGAGTATGACATCGACGGAGTTGGGCAGACTCAAGTCCATTCGAAGATCGATCTTACCTTTGCCAACGGGTTGCGTTCAATTTTGCGCCAGGATCCGGATGTAGTGCTGGTGGGCGAAATTCGCGATCTTGAGACTGCGGAAATCGCGGTACAGGCCAGCCTTACCGGGCACCTTGTGCTCACAACTTTACATACTAATTCGGCGGTCGGCGCCGTCACTCGCCTGGTGGATATGGGAATTGGCACGTTCTTGATCGCATCGAGTCTGCTAGGCGTGCTAGCGCAACGTCTGGTAAGGCAGTTGTGTGAACACTGCCGCGAGCCGTTTACCCCGGATGTTGCACAGCTGCAGTTATTGGGAGCGAGCGGCCCCGATGGAATCGAGCTCTATCGTCCGCAGGGATGTAATCATTGCGAATACACCGGCTATCGCGGCCGTACTGGCATCTACGAACTGATAGTCGTAGACGACGGCTTGCGAAGCATGATTCATGATAATCACAGCGAAGCCGCGATGGTGGAATACGCCCGGCGGGACTCCCCAAGCATCCTTGAAAACGGACTCAACAAGGTACGGCAGGGAGTCACGAGTCTGGACGAAGTGTTACGGGTCACGACCGAGTCCTAAGATTCGGACAGGATAAATCAGTTTGGGTGCGTTCGAATACCAGGCCCTCGATCAACGCGGTCGCACGCGAAAAGGCGTCGCGACGGCCGACACCGCGCGGCAGATCCGCCAGCAACTTCGCGAACAAGGTTTGGTACCGTTGTCGGTGGTGCGAGAGGAGGCGACCACCGGTGTCCGAATCGAAAGCCGACGCCGAATCGGTACCACCGAACTGGCGGTGGTTACACGCCAGTTTGCGACGCTTTTGGGATCGGGACTTACCGTGGAAGAGACACTGCATGGACTCATCGAACAATCGGAAAATCACCATACTAAGGCGACGCTGACCGGCATACGATCCCTTGTCATGGAAGGGCAATCGATGGCGATAGCATTGCGGTCGTTTCCGAGATCGTTCTCAGAACTCTATATCGCATCCGTTGCGGCCGGTGAACAAACCGGCCGGCTCGCAGAGGTCCTGGAGCGTTTGGCGGACTATACTGAGGCGAGACACAGTCTGCGACAACGCGTTACTACGGCGCTGGTGTATCCGATAATTCTCACCGTCGTCGCGATCGCCATTGTCGCCGGTTTGGTGACCTATGTCGTGCCGCAAGTAGTTCAAGTGTTTACCGATACCGGACAGACATTGCCGGTGCTGACGCGGATGCTCATCGCG
>JAOTWM010000080.1 GCA_029862885.1 Gammaproteobacteria bacterium | reverse complement strand
TTGTCGGCTTCATTCTCGATGGGCGGCCGTGTTTCGCGGCGGTCCATCCCGGGGAGAAATCCACCGCCCTGCACCATAAACTCCGGAATCACTCGATGAAAAATGAGGCCGTCATAGAATCCTTCCTCAACATACTGAAGGAAATTGGCGACGCTAATTGGTGCGGCATCGGTAAACATCTCAATATCGATGACCCCTAAAGTCGTGGTAAATCGTACCATCGGTTTGCTCCCGATTGATTGTGCAGCACTGGCCATAGTCCACGGCCCGATGATGAGCAACAGCGCCAATGTGAGTGCGAATGTGCGAAGCATACGAGCTGGGTACATGTGTTCTGATCTCTAACGGTCGGATAGTTTAATTATATAATCCCATTGTTTTTTAGTCACCGGCATAATGGAGAGCCGAGCGCCGCGTTGTAGCAGCGGCATGCCAGTCAGTGCTTTATGGGATTTCAGTTCCTGCAATGAAATCGGACGTTTGAGTTTACGCTTCAAGCGCACGTCTACCATTACCCACCGCGTATTTTCAGCAGTCGCCTTCGGATCGAAGTAATCGGATTTCGAATCGAGCGCGGAATCGTCGCTATAGGCGGCGCGCACGACCTCCATAATGCCAACAATCCCCGGCTCCGCGCAACTGGAGTGATAAAAGAATGCCAGATCGCCGATTTTCATATCGTCGCGCATAAAATTGCGCGCCTGATAATTGCGTATACCGTCCCAATGGTCGGTTTTGTTAGGCTGCGCCGCGAGATCATCAACCGAATACGCGCTGGGTTCACTTTTCATTAACCAATGTTTCACTGTTTTCTCCGTACCACGGGTTCACCTATAGGCGAGCCAAGCAAGCACTCTATCAAGTTGATGGAATACTAGTGTTATTCAGAAATGCGCAGGCGTTCGATTTCGCTACTGACGCCCGTTGCCGGATCCACCGTAATGATAACTCCGCATAATGTGGACTTGCCGGTTGCTACCGTGAGCCGCTCGGGCAGGCGCTCAACAAATCGCCGTACCGACCCTTCCACTTCCATTCCGATCACCGAATCGTAGCAACCGGTCATTCCCGCATCGGAAATAAAAGCAGTGCCTTTCGGCAACACGCACTCGTCGGCGGTGGGAACGTGGGTATGGCTACCCACTACGGCGCTGACCTGACCGTCTAAGTAGCGGCCCATCGCTTGCTTTTCGCTCGTGGCCTCGGCATGGAAGTCCACAAATATCACCTTCACGTCCTCGGGACGGCGTGCCAATACCCGATCCGCGCACCGAAACGGACAATCCAGCGCCGGATGCATGAACACAGTACCCATAATGTTCAAGATTCCGACTCGGGCGCCGTTTCGCGCCGTCACCACCAACCAACCTTTGCCGGGCGATGAATCCGGGTAGTTCTGGGGTCGTAGCAAGCGCGGTTCATCATCTATGAATTCGAAAACCTCGCGCTTATCCCAGATATGATTGCCGGATGTCAATACATCGACACCATGCGCAAAGAATTCGTCCACGACGCTCCGCGTGACGCCAAATCCTCCCGCTGCATTCTCTGCGTTCACAATGACCAGTTCGATATCATGTTGGCCGGCCAAAGACTCGAGAGCGCGGAACAGCACGCGACGTCCCGGCTTCCCGATCACGTCACCAACAAACAAAATCTGCATAGGTCTTAAATTAGGAATTAGATTGGATTCAAACGAGGCTCTATTGTAGCGCTATCTGAATCAGCCGGCCCGGGCTTGATAATATTCGCGGTCGGTAAGAATACCGTCCAACGGGATATCCCAATGCTCGAGCTCAATCCGACCGACGCGTTGCAGTTCGTGAGCTAAACCGATCAAGCGCGGCCGGCGCCACTGACCACGCAGCTTTAGATAGGCTAGGCTACGGTCGTAAAATCCGCCGCCCATACCGATTCGCCCGCCGTGCATATCGAATGCCACGAGTGGTAACAGAATCAGGTCGAGTTCCATAGGCGACAAACATCGACCCCACGGCAACGGCACTTCGGCGATGCCAAACCGGTTAGTACGTAGTAACGTCGATTCGGTATAGGGCGAAAAACGAATGACGCGGTTGCGCCCAGGGTAAAGCATCGGCAGATAAATCGATTTGCGCATCCCCCAAGCGAGGTCGATTGCCACAAGCGGATCGATCTCGCCATCGCTTGGGTGATAAACCGCGATCTTTCGACTATTGGAGAATGCGCGCAATCGAAGCAATCCGCGCGCGAGGCCCTCGGCGGCAGTGCGCTGTTCGTTTCGACTCAACGCCCTTCGGCGAGCGCGCATCTGTGCACGTAGCTCGATTCTTGACAATCCTAATGACTCCTGCGGGTAACTTCGATTCAGCTCCGAATATACGCAGCTACGCCCACAAGAGCGCTGGCACTACGCCACGGGCATAATTTGTGGCACACAAAATACGCGCGACAAATCAGCAGTGATAGGTGGCGCCACCCACCTGTGCCGTATTGATTCTTCGCCTTGAACCAAGTCGGTCCAAGTGGGAGCCACGGCGAGCGCATCAGGCTTTCCACTCACAATTAAGCGGTGGACATGCACAACAGCGCCTGCAACTTGGCCCTCGGTCGAAAATCTAGGTTCTAAGGATTACAGAACCAACTCGAACACCGCAGGCAGCGCCAAACTCTTGCTTATTACGCCCGGCCGCACCGGCCCGACGTATCGACGCAAATACAACTCAGAGTGTCAGTTGTGTTTGCTCTTGCATAACGTCTTCGATCTTTTTCTGCAGCGAGCGCACTCGCGATTTCGTATCGGCAGATTCGGTACGTTTGCGGCGCAGCTCCAAGTAATCATGACTGATATTTAACGCTGCCATGATTGCGCAACGATCCACACCGATCAACTTACCTGTACTTTGCACTTCCCGCATCTGCTTATCAAGATAGGTGGCCGCATTTTGCAGTGAATCGCGCTCACTTTCTTTACAGCCCACAAAAAATTCCCGGCCGAGAATGGATACCTTGACACCATGTTGCGCTGATTTCATTTAGCCTTTCTCCAGCGACCGAAGCCGGTCTATAATCGTTTCCAGACGAGCGCGTGCCATGCGGTTTTTTTCAGTAAGTTTTGTGTGTTCCTCGAGCAGTCCTTCACGGGTCAATCGCAGGTCATCATTCTCCTCCTTAAGCTTTCCACACAATCGGATCAAATCGTCGACGCGTTGTTCCAGATGTTTCAGATCATCATCCAAACTGTCGCTTCCTCAGGCTAATTTCGATACGCTACGGTAAACTCATCTTATATCCCGAATATAGGCATCAAGCCGATACGGGTCAACGCTTCGATGCATTTGTGTCCCACATTACCTCGGTTCGGACTACCGTCAGAGCGCTCGGGCGCCGGACTTTGGCGCAGCATAGCCTCCCGGGAGCCGGGTAGAATATTCCGAACCGTGGCAAACTCACTCCCAGAGTCGTTATACGACAGAGCATACGGCCACACACCGGTACAAGATGCAAACCGATTTCGACCAACTTGAAGAACTGACGGCAGATGGCGATAGCGGTGCGACCGCTGCACTGTTGCACGGCTTCGCGATAGGCGTAGCGTCCAGCGGTGCGATTCAATTCGACGATTATGCGCACCGCGTACTCGCCGGCATGGACGACACGATGTTCGCGGCAATATTATCCCCGTTGCGGACATTGTTCGCAGAAGCCCAACATCAACTCGCGGCGCGGCAGTTGGAGTTGTCATTGTATCTGCCGACCGACGATTCGCCCGTTGCTGAGCGTACTGATGGGCTCGCAGATCTATGCCAAGGATTTGTGCTGGGGCTGCTGGCGAACGGCGCCTATAAGCTCGAAACGTTGCCCGGCGACGCGGCCGAGATCGTGCGTGATATTATGGCAATTTCCGGCGGCGAAGCCGGCGCGGACGATCCGGAAATGGACGAACGCGCCCTGGCCGAGCTCGAGGAGTATGTCCGGGTCGGCGTGCACCTAGTGTATGAAGAAATTGATAGTCACGAATCACGCGGCAATCCAATGCATTAATTGGAATGCCATTCGAGTACGTGCGATATGAAGGCAGAGTTCAACGATGAATAACGCGGTTTTTGCAAGGCGCCGACGAGGCCTGATGCAGCTGATGGGCGAAGGTGCGGCGGTTATTCCAACCTCGCCGCTATACATCCGCAATGGCGATGTGCATTTCTTGTTTCGACCCGATAGCGATTTCTACTACCTCACGCACTTCCCCGAACCCGATGCCGTGGCGGTGTTGCTGCCTGGACGGGAACGCGGTGAATTTGTTCTGTTTTGCCGGGAAAAGGACCCGAAAAGGGAAACTTGGGACGGTCGCCGTGAAGGCCTCGAAGGCGCGACCGAGAACTATGAAGCCGATGACGCTTTCCCGATCGATGACATTGACGAGATTTTGCCCGGTCTGCTGGAGAACCGCAGTAAAGTTTTTTACAACATGGGACGTCACCCCGAATTCGATATGCGCCTGATCGGGTGGGTCAACGAAGTCAAGGCCAAAAACCGAGCCGGTATTTCCGCACCAGGCGAATTTGTCGATCTAAATCATATTTTGCATGAGCTGCGTCTACTCAAGCGTACTGAAGAAATTCGCGTGATGAAAAAAGCAGCGCGGATTTCTGCCGCCGCACATTGCCGGGCGATGCAATATTGTAAACCCGGGAAAAAGGAGTACGAAGTTCAGGCCGAATTGGAATACGAGTTCCGAAAAGGCGGAAGCCGACGACCTGCGTATCCCGCAATCGTAGCGGGTGGCGCCAACGCCTGCATTTTGCACTATATCGAA
Source organism: Gammaproteobacteria bacterium (assembly GCA_029862885.1). GTDB lineage: Bacteria > Pseudomonadota > Gammaproteobacteria > Arenicellales > JAOTWM01 > JAOTWM01. The sequence continues at coordinate 10,145 of JAOTWM010000080.1, read as the reverse complement.
AACGACGCTGAACTGCGCGATGGCGATCTGTTATTGATAGATGCGGGAGCTGAAATCGACTGCTACGCGGCGGACATCACGCGAACATTTCCGGTAAACGGAAAATTTAGCGCCGACCAAAAAATATTGTATGACATTGTGCTTAATGCCCAGCTCGCCGCGATCGATGCCACCAAACCCGAAAACAAATGGAACCAGACCCACGATGCGGCGGTACAAGTGCTCGTGGACGGGCTTATCGATATCGGCTTGCTCACAGGAAACGCCGACGAAATTATTGAAAATGGCGACTATCGTCGCTTTTATATGCACCGCACCGGGCATTGGCTTGGGATGGACGTACACGACGTCGGCGACTACCGAGTCGGGGATCAGTGGCGATTACTCGAACCCGGGATGACGTTAACGGTTGAGCCGGGATTGTATATACCGGGCGACGACGACATTGATCCACGTTGGCGCAATATAGGGATACGCATCGAGGACGACGTTCTCATCACCCGTGACGGCAACACCGTATTGACCGACGGCGTGCCGAAACACCCCGCGGACATCGAAGCGTTGATGGCACAGTAATCGAACTCGACCGATGTGTGAAGATTTTGATGTAGCAATCGTCGGCGGCGGCATGGTGGGCGCGAGCCTGGCTTGCGCTTTAACCCAAACACGGTTGCGCTCGGCACTCATCGACACACTGCCGGCCGATGCCGCATCGCATCCGAGCTTCGATGAACGCACCGTGGCTCTTACTTACAGTTCCCGGCTGATCTTCGAAGGACTCGGCGTTTGGAACTCGATTTCGCCGCTCCACGCTTATCCAATTCTACGCATACACGTTTCCGATCGCGGCCATTCGGGCATTACGCGCCTCGATCACGGCCTGGTGGGCACCGAGGCGCTTGGTTACGTCGTGCCTAATCGAGCGCTCGGCAAGGCTCTGTACGACTGTGTCGCGACTCACCCGGGATGCCATAAGCTGAGCCCGGCGCGCGCCACCGCCATCGACGTGAACGAGGATCATGCCCGACTCACGGTTGAGTCCGACGCGACAAACCGCACGATTCGCGCCAAATTGGTAGTTATCGCCGACGGCGGCCGTTCCCCGCTGACGGACGAATTGGGATTCAAGAATTCGCTCACTTCTTATCCCCACGTAGCGTTGGTAAGTCGTGTGCACACCGACCGCACCCACGACGGAACCGCCTACGAACGCTTCGCCGGCGCCGGCCCGCTCGCGTTGCTGCCGATCGACACGAAGCAATTCGCGTTGGTGTGGACACTCGATGAAGAGGATGCGAAACGGCTGCGTACCGCCCCCGAAGTCGAATTTATTGGGGAGTTACAGAACACGTTCGGGGACCGCGCCGGAATATTCTCCAACCCCGCAACGCGATACCAATACCCGCTGGCGTTGAGCCGCCTTACCGATCCAGCACAGCCCCGGGTGGTGGTGATTGGCAATGCGGCGCATTCGGTTCATCCCGTCGCGGGCCAGGGATTCAACCTCGGCCTACGGGACGTCGCTGCACTCGCGGACACGCTGTACGAAGCCCAGCGCCACGGTAACGATATTGGATCGATGCCCGTGCTCGACGGGTACTGCCGCTGGCGTCGACGTGACACCCGTGCCGTTGGCGTATTCACCGATGGCTTGATTAATGTTTTCGGGAGTCGTTTTAGCCCGCTCGTTACACTACGTAATCTCGGCCTGACCGCCATTGAACTAATGCCACCTGTGAAGCGAGCACTACTGCGACGGACGATGGGTTTGCACGGCCCACGCTCACGACTCGGCTTAGGGCTGCGCCTTAGCGACTGAATGCACCGTACCGATAAACGACGCAACATTCGCGCATAACGACCTATCCTGCAATGCAACTACCGGCACAATGCTAAACACCGACTATGACGTGGCCATTGTCGGCGCAGGAGTCGTCGGCGCCAGCCTCGCCTGCCTGCTCGCGCCGATACCACTGCGTATCGCGCTCATTGAATCCAAGGCGCCGCGGTCCTATCAGCCGGATCGTTACGATCTGCGCGTGATTTCGGTGAACCACGCGAGTCGCCACGTTTTACACTCGATCGGAGTTTGGTCCGCGATCGAAGCGCTGCGGGTCAGCCCGTTCCGGCACATGCGGGTGTGGGACGAGAGTGGCGAGATCGAATTTCACTCAGCGGAGCTTGGCGAGCCCGAACTCGGAAACATCGTTGAAATGAGCGCGATGCTCGAGGCGCTGCACGCCCGCATCGCTGACGAGCCACACATCGATCTGTTTTGTCCTGCAAGGATCGACCGCATCGACTATCGCACCGACTCGGTAACCGTAGCCTTGGAGGACACGGGCCTGCTGCACGCCCAGCTTATCGTCGGCGCCGATGGGGCACGATCGCGGGTGCGGCAAACGGCGGGAATCGCGGTATCGGCTACGAGTTACGCACAACGGGCGATCGTGGCGCAAATAGAGACTGCACTCGTACATGAACACACAGCGCGGCAACGCTTCCTGCGCACTGGCCCGGTCGCACTGTTACCGCTAGCGGACGGTTCGTCATCGATCGTGTGGAGTTGCGATCGGCTCCGCGCGCGCGAGTTGCTGGCAGCGAGCGACGAGGATTTCGCGGAACAACTCGCAGCCGCAGTACAGCATCGCGTTGGCAACATAACGATGCGTAGCGGGCGCCGCGGGATTCCGTTATGGCGAAGCCATGCCGATCGATATATCGCCGCCCGCACCGCGCTGATTGGTGATGCGGCGCATGTAGTTCATCCGTTGGCAGGCCTGGGAATGAACCTCGGTATCATCGACGCCGCGGCGCTTGCGGAAGTGCTTAGCGGGTCAGTGGCCGGCAGACGCCACGACGCGGGCGCCTATCCGGCGTTGCGGTGCTATGAGCGCTGGCGCCGGACGCAAAATACGATTGTGATAAGCATAATGGACGCCTTCAAGCACAGCTTCGGCAGCGGTAACGCCACGCTCACGCGTATGCGTAATCTCGGCTTACGCATCGCCGACGGTGCGACGCCGGTGAAGCATTCACTGATGCGCCACGCGATGGGCTTGGCTGGAGATTTACCCCGATCTGCACGCTAGTACTCCACCGGTCCCAGCCCATTGGAGTACTAGGGAAACTCCTGACCATCAACAACCATAATCGACAACTATGGATCTGCTTCACCTCGGCTCACTGCTGATATCGCTCACGGCGATCTTCAGCTATATCAATCATCGGTGGATGCGCCTGCCGACGACGATCGGCGTGATGTTGATTGCATTGGTATTTTCACTGCTGCTTATCATTAGCGGCTGGTTCGAACTGTGGTCGGTACACGAGATGGCCGAGCGCATTCTCTCTCAAGTGGATTTTAATACTGCGCTATTGCACGGCATGTTGAGCTTCCTGCTGTTCGCCGGCGCATTACACTTGAATCTGACGGACCTGGCGCAGCAGAAATGGGTGATCGGTACGCTGGCCACGGTCGGGGTGTTTACATCAACGCTGTTGGTAGGCGGCTTATCCTGGTTGTGCTTGAAGGCATTCGGATTCGACGTTTCATTCATCTATTGTTTGTTGTTCGGGTCATTGATATCACCTACCGATCCGATCGCCGTATTGGCGATACTTAAAAGCGCCGGCATCGCCAAAACGCTCGAAACCAAAATTGCCGGTGAATCGTTGTTTAATGACGGCGTCGGCGTGGTGATATTTCTTGTGCTGTTTGGAATCGTGACGAATCCGGGTGACGTTACGATTGGCGGGGCGGCTTTGTTGTTTGTCCAGGAGGCGATTGGTGGGCTCGGCTACGGACTGCTGCTCGGTTACCTCGGTTATCGACTGCTTAAGAGTGTCGACAATTATCAGGTTGAAGTGTTGTTAACGCTGGCGCTGGTGATGGGTGGTTACACATCGGCAATGGCCATGCATATATCCGGCCCCATCGCTATCGTCGTGGCGGGACTTTTCATCGGCAACCACGGCCGCATGTTGGCGATGTCGGATACGACCCGTCATCACCTGGATACATTTTGGGAGCTGCTGGACGAAGTCCTCAACGCATTGTTGTTTGTGCTCATTGGGTTGGAAATTCTTGTGTTGAATTTTTCGCCCAAATTTGTCGTGGCGGGGCTCATCGCGATTGTCGTGGTGTTGTTGTCACGCCTTATTAGCGTCGCAATTCCGGTCACAATATTGCGGCTCAAGCGTGATTTCAGCCCCCGGGTGATCCGGATCCTGGTATGGGGCGGCATTCGCGGTGGCATCTCGGTCGCGCTGGCGTTGTCGCTTCCTCCGAGTCCCGTGCGCGACCTCATCGTTACTGTGACTTATATCATTGTCGTGTTCTCCATCGTCGTTCAAGGACTCACGATAGGTCGACTGGTCAAGGAGCCTTTGAGCAAGCCGTAAGCGTCGGTTAATCGAACCGTTAGCGAGCGACCTCGAGGTTCGTTTGGGAGCGGACGTTAGCCGGGTTACACTAGGTGGACAATTTAATACCCTTACCTCATGTCGAAACGCGGCGATCTACAAAAAGCAGGTCTGCGGTCCACGCTGCCGCGGCTGCGTATCCTTGCGATCCTGGAAGAATCGCGAGTGCGGCACATGACCGCCGAAGACGTACACCGATCCTTAGGAGACGCGGGCGACGAGATCGGTCTTGCTACAGTGTATCGGGTTCTGACTCAATTCGAGTCGGCGGGCCTTGTAATTCGACATAACTTTGAAGGTGGCCGCGCGGTATTCGAACTCAATGACGAGTCCCACCACGACCACATGGTGTGTGTGGAATGCGGCCGTGTATTCGAGTTCTTCGATAATACTATTGAACAGCGCCAGCGAAAGATCGCCGAAACTGCCGGGTTTCTAATCGATGACCATTCGTTATATCTATATGGAGTCTGTGCCGGTATGCGCCACGCCGGGAAATGCTCAATGCCACGCGGCAGCGGCCCGCGCATACTTCAGGTCGGCGAACCCACCGGTTAGCGCACCACGTGTCGGTGCGTGTCACTCAAAATTTGTCACGGCGGATTTCGCGGTCCCGTTATCGGCCCTACTTCCCGCCACGATCGGGGCGTTGCATTGATCGACTTAACCAAATTACGGGAATGATGCCGGCCGCAACGATCGCCAATGCCGCGCTCGAGGAATCGGCTAGACGCTCGTCGGCCGCTAACTCGTATGCGCGCACGGCTAACGTATTAAAATTAAATGGCCGCAACACCAAAGTTGCGGGCAGTTCCTTCATCACATCCACGAACACCAGTAACAGCGCGGTTAGCAAACTGCCGCGCAGCATTGGAATGTGAATCCGGCGTACGACCGTCATTGGTGTATACCCGAGCGAGCGAGCGCAATCGTCCATCGTCGGACGGATTGCGGCGAGCCCCGCTTCAACCGCGTTAAAGGACACAGCAAAAAACCGCACGATGTAGGCAAAGATCAATGCCGCCACTGAGCCACTGAGCAGCAATCCGGTCGAAATTCCGAACTGCACTTGGAGCAAGGCATCGAGTCGATTATCGAACCACGCGAAAGGCAGCAATACGCCGATCGCAATGACCGTTCCGGGCACCGCATAACCAAACGCGGAAACACGTACTGCAGCGCGCACGATTAAGCCCGGAACTAAGCGCCGGCCATAGCCAAGAAAGCACGCCAACATTACCGTAAAGACGGCAGTAACAGCCGCAAGTAGCACAGTATTCACTACGAGTTCGAGAAACGCGCCGTCCACCACATCGGATGCGGTACGAATCGACCAGTTCAGTAGTTGCGTAGCCGGTAGTGCGAACCCGAAGAGCAGCGGCGCCGCACATACACACAGCGCAGCCAATGCCCGGCCACCGCCAAGGCGTATCAGTCGTCGCGATTGCGGGCGATGACCGCCGTGATGATAGCGGGCGCGGCTACGCGACCAGCGCTCCAGGGCGAGCAGTACGAACACAAAGGCCAGCAGCACACCGGAGAGTTGTGCGGCGGCGACGCTATCGCCCAAACCGAACCAGGTTCGAAAAATTCCGGTCGTGAAGGTGGCGACACCGAAGTACTGTACCGTGCCGTAGTCGGCGAGTGTCTCCATCATCGCCAGCGACACACCGGCGACGATGGCGGGGCGTGCGATGGGTAAAGATATTTTGAAAAAACTATCCCATGGCCCGTAACCTAAGGTCCGGCTCGTATCGATTATTGATCCCGACTGTTCGAGAAACGCCGCGCGGGCCAATAGATAAACATACGGATACAACACCAACGACAGCATCACTATGGCGCCTGGCAACGATCGGATTTCCGGGAACCAGTAGTCTTGGTGCTGCCACCCAAAAAACGCTCGTAGCGCAGTTTGCAACGGCCCGGCGTAGTCCAACGTGCCGGTATAGGTGTAAGCGATGATGTAGGCAGGTATGGCCAACGGTAACAGTAATGCCCACGCGAACCAGCGCCGGCCCGGAAACTCGCAGGTGGCAGTCAACCAGGCGGTGGCCACACCGATAACGGCAGCACCGAATGCCACACCGAATGCAAGGATTAGCGAATTGACCACGTAATCCGGCAGCACGGTGGTCACTAAATGTGACCACACCTCACCCGCGGGTTGCGCGACAAAACTTGCGATTACTATTACCGGCAGCGCGATAAGGAGGCTGACGGCACACACCCCGACCGCCCACGAGCGCCCACTCCAATTTCCCGCCAGTGAAATCGGATGAGGGTGAACGCTGTTCAGGACGGCAGCTAACACCGTCGCGTCAGCCGCAACTGCGGTTCGTTAGCGCCAACCGGCTCGATCCATGAGCATAACGGCGCGAGAATTAAACTCGCCGAGTCGGCTGAGACTCACGGAGTCGGCTTTGAATTTCCCCCAGGCCGCGACCGTCGGACTCAACCCGAGGCCCAGCTTTACCGGATATTCGTAATTGCTCTCCGCGTACCATGTCTGCGCCGCGTCGCCTACCAAATACTCCATTAATTGCAAAGCCTGGTCGGGATTAGGCGCAGCGCGCGTCATCGCGATGCCGCTGACGTTAACATGTGTACCCCGCCCGGATTGATTCGGCCAGTGGATGGCGACGGCCTGCGCAGCGCGGCGCTCATTGCTATCATCACTGTTGAGCAGATGCGCGAGATAGTAGGTGTTGGCTATCGCGACATCACACTGACCGGCCGCAACGGCCTTGATTTGATCGCGATCGCCTCCTTTCGGATCACGAGCGAGATTGGCGACCAGAGCCTCGGCCCATTCCTCGGTCGATTCGACGCCACGCGCGATGAGCATCGATGCCACCATCGATTGATTGTAGATATTGTCGGAGCTACGCACGCAAATCCGCGCTTTCCATTCGGGGCTCGCCAGATCTTCGTAGTCGTTCAGGGTGGTGGGGTCAACGCGGTCTTTCGCATACATCACCGGCCGAGCCCGCATCGACAATCCGAACCAGTACCCATCGGAATCGGTGAATTCTGCCGGTACCGCCGCCGCCAATACCGTGGAGTCTACGGCTTGTAGCACATCGGCGGTCTTGGCGCGGTGCAGACGCCCCGCATCGGTAGTAATCAACACGTCAGCCGGCGAGTTAACACCTTCGCTTAGCAATCTCGCCAGTAATGCGTCGGCTTTGCCGGTTACGAGATTGACACGAATTCCCGTGTCTGCGCTAAAACGATCCAACAACGGTTTGATCAAGGCTTCCTTGCGGGCCGAGTACACATTGACCTCAGCGGCGATAGCAGGCTGCATGTTGAGTAGTGCTATAGCGGCCGCAACCATAAAAAGACCGTTGAAAGACTGGCGAATCATTGGCTTATTGATCCTAATTCCTAAATGAGAATGAATATTATTTCAGATTTCTCAAATTGTAAATAGGAATCATTCTCATTTATCTGATTTCGATCAGTTGTCTGCCAATTCACGTTTGCAGACAGGTGGCCCTACCCACAATCCTACTCACGGTGGCAGTGCGACTGATTTCGGGATTGCCTATTCATGGTTGCTGCGCCGGCATCACCGATGCAATCGATTTCTATAGCAACCGGTTCGTGGTTCAGGCCGATGACTACGATGAACCACCCGTAGCGGGTGCCAGCATCTCACGCGGATCGCACTATCGGGATAGTTCAAGAACGGATCGGGCCTCACGAGATCGCGCAATCCCCGATATTTCACGAATTCGGCCCATGGCCCAGGAATAATCTCAAATATTTGAATCGGTTACCCAGTATTTCAGGGTACCGGGCCGCCACACAGTCTGTCCTGTTCGGCAACCGAACGGCAGTTATCGGCTTCCCCTCTAACGGCCCGACGCGTGCGGACGGCGTGACACCACGAAACACTCGTTGTTAAACCACATGCCTTGGTGCTTCTCTAACATCTGCGTGGTGACGTCGAGGTAGGCGCCGCGTTGCATTGACTCTGTGACGCGCTGCTCATCGATTTGCGCGACGTAGGTAGCCGCGTTCCAAGCCGCCAATAGGGTCGAGGTTCCGATGCTGGAGGCCACGTCGTTCGGGTTGAGTTGCAGGTGAAATCTAAAATTTGGCTGCACGTTCCCGGCCTGTGAGAAATCGAGATCGTCGTGGTGGCCGGTTAGCTGATCCTCGAGCTCCGCCAATAACATTTCAGCGGACGTGGGAAACGGTGCTTCGTCGGGCCATAGGGCGTTAATGATTTCCATTCCCGGATCGTCACCGCAAGACTGGATGCCGATCATGCGCCCGCTCGGCGCGAGGCTGGACGCGAGCGGCGCCAACACCCGTCGCACTTTCGACTCGGCCGGCAGGCGCGCACGATACGGATGCGATGCGATAACGAGATCGAACGCATCGGCCGCGGTTCCGCGCCGAGGGATGACCGCATCGAGTGCAAAGGCGTGATCGGAACGGTATAACACGAGCACCGACGGCTTGGAATATATCGGAGAACCTTGCAACGAGCGGCCGACAATTTCCCAACCTTCATCGACAAACTGCAGCGCGCGGTTGATCTGTTCTTCGTAGCCGTGCGACGAGGTTCCTTGCAACGCGACTTCGCGCCAGTTCAGTCGCTCAATATCGTTGGAACGCTCCGGTAGAAACGACGGTGCCTGCCGGTACGGCAGGTTATTCAGCACCAACACCAAGTCGGGATGCTCACGGAAGCGATCCGCCAGATTACGCATCGCAACCCGGATCATTTCAGCGCTGTATTCCTTGATCGCGACCAAGTACGGCAAATGCGGCCAACGGTGATGGAGCTCACGCAGCACAAGGCTCAACTGCGTACCCTCGCCAGACCCGGCCTGGAATACCCGTAACGCCGGTGGCTTTGGATTTAGGTGTTCAAGCTCGCGACCGACGCGTTTCGCGATGTCTTGCTTTTCGCTGCACGTCATCGCAAACAATAGAAACTTCTCGCGATTATCAAAAAAGCGGAACTCGTCACGATCTTTCATGCAACCCTCAACTCGGTCGGTGCCGTCGCCGTCGCGGCCTAGAGTCTACCGCAGATTTGGGGTGCTCGCGGAACTCGGGAACTTCGGTATACTCTGCGGTCCATGTCTACCGCCGTCAATCACCCCGAGCGCCCGTTCCGATTTTTTGATAACCGCGAAAAGTATTTGCTATTCGTCACCACCTGCGGTGAAAAATGGGCCATCGCCGAACGGGTCGGCTTAGAGCTGAGCCATATCGAACCACACCCGCCAGCACTGCGGTTATTCGATGCCGGCACGGGTGATGGCACGGTACTGACCAGCGTGCTGCGGCACATGCACGAGGAGTTTCCCACCGTACCGTATTTGATTGTTGGCAAGGAAATCAGCGTCGAGGACGTGCGCATGACGCTCGAGAAAATGTCCGATCGTTTTTCCGAGCATCCGCAGATGGTGTTGGTTATGACAAACATGCACTACGCGGAGGCACCGGCGTTATGGCCTTCGACGGCACAAAAGGCAGAGCGATTAAACTGGTGCGAGGTCGCACTCGATGGCGAGACCGCTCACGAGTTCGATGCCCAAATCGCCGCACTGCAACCAAAAATTAACGACTGGTGGCAAGTCAGCGTGAGCAAGAAGACCGGCAATCCGCTGTATCGTAGTCCGTCCGTACTGGTGCTGTACCGGGCTGACCAGCGCTTCCGACTGGACAGCGTAATTCCACAAAAAGCGCCGTTG
>JAOTWM010000545.1 GCA_029862885.1 Gammaproteobacteria bacterium | reverse complement strand
CAGCTCAAAGGTTCAGCTCGTTCAATCGACAACGTGCATATCCGTGATGTACTGCAAAACATTGCGACGCGGGAACCGGGTTTGATTGACAAATTCGGCGGTCATGCAATGGCAGCGGGGCTGACTGTCTCGGCGCGAGACTTACGTCAGTTCGAAGTCGCGTTTGACAATGAAGTTACCCGTTGGCTCAACGGTACGACTCCTACTCCGAGTATCCATAGCGATGGCGAACTCGAGTCGATATCAGTGCCACTGGCCGAGAAATTGCGCGAGGGTGGGCCTTGGGGTCAGGGGTTTCCGGAACCGATTTTCGATGGTGAGTTCGACGTCACAGAGCAACGCATGGTCGGTGAAATACATTTGAAATTAAAGCTTCAGGATGACAACGGCAATGAACCGTTGGACGCTATAATGTTCCGCTATTCCGATCAACCGGGTGCGATGCCTGCGTTTGCCCGAGTGCGAGTCGCGTACCGCGTCGATGTTAATGACTATCGTGGTAGACGCTCGCCGCAACTCATTATCGAGTACCTAGAGGCATGCTAATATCCCGGCGCTTCAAATCGAACGCTCAATTATGAATGTACTGGTATTCGACATTGAGACTGTCCCGGACACAGCGACTGGCCGGTGTCTGTATGACCTCGAGGGGTTAAACGATGCTGATACCGCCCAGGCGATGTTTGCCAAGCGTCGTCAACAGACGGGGGAATCGGAATTCTTGCCGTTGCATTTGCATCGCATTGTCGCTATATCCGCGGTACTTCGTAACGCAGATACGTTTAAAGTGTGGTCGTTGGGTCAAGCGAACTCGCCAGAAGAAGAAATCATTCGCCGTCTTTTCGATGGAATCGAGCGCTACACTCCAACTCTCGTGACTTGGAACGGCGGTGGCTTTGATCTTCCGGTATTGCATTATCGGTCACTTCTGCATAGTGTCAGTTGCCCTCGCTATTGGGACACCGGTGACGATGACCGCGAGTATCGCTGGAACAATTATCTGAATCGGTTTCATTCCCGGCATACCGATCTCATGGATGTGTTGTCTGGATACCAGCTTCGAGCGGCGGCGTCACTGGATCAGATCGCGCAGATGCTCGGTTTTCCGGGCAAGCTCGGCATGGATGGCAGCGCGGTATGGGATAAATTTCAACAGGGCCAAATAGAGGAGATTCGGAATTATTGCGAAACCGACGTACTCAATACCTATCTGGTTTTCCTGCGCTGGGAGTTAATACGGGGCAACTTCTCCCCAGCCGCTTACGATCGGGAATGCGCGGTTGTTCGCGACTCGCTAAGCTCAGCATCCTGCCCTCATTTTGATATATTCTTAGGTGCGTGGAATTCGGCGCCGGCAGGTCGGCGCAACGAATTATCTCCCCAAGATGTGAAACCGTAGCCGCAGTTCGGTCCAGGAGCCACGATGACCGAGGCCGATCCTGCTAGCGAAATCCTAATTGATGGGTTAGATCATAAGGGCGATGGTGTCGTACGGATAGACGGGCGTGTAATTTTTGTCGGCGGCGCACTCCCCGGTGAACGGGTCACGATTGGTGCGATTCGCAAGCGGCGCCGGCACAGCGTCGCGGCGGTCCGGCAAGTATTGGTGCCGTCTGCGGCGCGGGTAATTCCGGCCTGTCGGCACTTTGGGATCTGCGGAGGGTGCGCAATGCAGCACTTGGCGCATCCTCAGCAACTCCAATACAAACAACAAACGCTGCTTGATAACCTAAGCCGCATTGGCGATGTAGTACCTGAAAGCGTCGCGTCGCCGATTGCGGCGACACCTTGGGGGTATCGACATAAGGCGCGCATCGGCGTTCGGCTAGTGCCAAAAAAGGGCGGTGTGCTAGTGGGATTTCGTGAACGCAACAGCAGCTACATTACACCGCTCGCCGAATGCCACACTTTAACTCCGCGGCTCGCCTCAATATTGCCGGAGTTGCCCGATCTCATCACCGGTTTATCGATCTCAGATCGGATCCCGCAGATCGAGGTAGCCGAAGGTGATTACGAATGCGCATTGGTATTCCGGCATCTCGAACCGCTTAGCGCGGGCGATCGCGCCACGTTGACCCAATTCGGTGAAACTCGGCAACTACAAATCCACCTGCAACCGGGTGGCGTCGAAAGCGTGCATCCATTGACTCCGTCGTCGCCAGATCCGCTGAGCTATCGGATCGACGAATTCGATATTTCGATTCAGTTCCAGCCGTTGGATTTCACCCAGGTAAATCCGACCGTTAATCGCCTGCTGGTAGGCGCTGCAATCAAGCTGCTCGATCCGTGTGCGGACGAATCAATTCTGGATCTTTTTTGTGGGATCGGAAACTTTAGCTTGCCTATCGCTCGTTTTGGAGCACAGGTAACCGGCATCGAAGGCGAGCCTGCGTTAGTGGAGCGTGCGCGCCTTAACGCAAACAGGAATCGCATCGACGGGGCCCGGTTCGTCGCCACCAATCTCATGGACGCGTCGAATCCAGTTTTCAATGCGCACCGCGACTGCGCCAAGTTGTTATTGGATCCGCCACGATGCGGGGCTACTGAGATCGTTACCGGGCTCGACCTGCCGCAGCTGCGCCGAATCGTCTATGTATCATGTAATCCTGTGACGCTCGCCCGCGACAGTGCGGTGCTGGTGCATCGACACGGGTTTCGGCTGCGTGAAACCGGCATAGTGGATATGTTCCCCCATACCGCACATGTCGAATCCATCGCATTATTTGAGCGCTAAGCTCACATGTCTGGTCGCTAACCGTCCGAGCTGCCGTCTCGTGGTGGTGCGGGCGGGGTAGGTGGCATCGCCGGTGCCAATGGCAATGGCGGGGTCGGCGCAGTTACCGGTGTGACCGCCGGTTGAGGAGGTTCGGGCGCCGATGTCGGCGCAGCTGTATTTGCGGTTGAAGTGGCCGTCGACGCGGAACGTTGGTTATCCGTCTGATTTCGATTCTGACTTGGCGCCGGTTGATCCGGGGCCTGGCTAGACGACAATTGATGCGTGCTCGATGCCGATGGTTGTGGCGATGCAACCGGTTGTGGGGTTGATGATTTAGTGCCGCCATTTTGACGACCTCCACGGCGTGACCCGCGGGACTCGGCAGATCGCGATCTACTTTCACCCCCGCCACCACCACGGCCGCGACGGCCACGGGGTTTCGGGTTACGGCCCTCACCGCCGCCGGCCGGCGGGCGCGATTCGTTACCGCGATTGCGACTGTCGTCATCGCCACCGGGCCGGTTTGCAGTGCGTTGCGGAGCGGGTTTGTCGCTAGGGCGTTGTTCGCCGGACTTGGCGCGCCCACCCTTGGTGCTACGGCGGGGCCCATTGTCACGACCTTGGCCACGACCTTGCCCTCGGCCTTGCCGCGCCGGGGAGGTGCGCCGCGGTTGATTTTGACGCGGCTTGGCGGTCGAATCCGGCTTAGCTTCATCGCTGCTCG
>JAOTWM010000079.1 GCA_029862885.1 Gammaproteobacteria bacterium | reverse complement strand
ACTATTACAATTTACTCCTGCTGTTCGTTGTCGTTGCTCCATTTAGCCAGTCCCTGATGAAAAAACGTGTGGACATAAGCGAGTACATCCCAACGCTCGGACGCATTAAGAATGGATTTAAATGCAGGCATGGTCGATTCTTGTGATTTGAATGGCTCGACCGCTCCGCCCTCAGTCACCCGCCAGAACAAGTAGGCATCACCAGTGCCAGGCGATGTGTGAAAATTGTTGGTTAAATCCGCTGGTTGATGCGATAGCGACCTTGCGAGCGGGCCGGTGCCTTGTCCGCCTGCGCCATGACATGATTTACAGTGCACCTTGTAAATAGCCTCGCCACGTTTAATCGCATCAACATTGGTCCACTGATGTGATTCCTTATTGGCATACTCTTGAGGCGGGTCAATCCAATTATCGTGCCGATGATGGGCTTGATCGTCCGAGTGGCCATGCATTTGCCCCTCCCCGTGACCTTGCTGCATCATGTTCTGGTCGTGTTGCTCATCCATAGTTTCATGGGCAAGTACTTCATCGGCATTAGCAACGCTGAAGCCCAGACCAATCATAACCAGCCAAAACAAAACATATGTGCATTTTCGAATCATAGCAATGAGACTCCTGTTTCTAAACTATTTTCCGGGGACGAATCAAATATAGACCAAACCAACCCCAAATTGTTCTCTTTGAGCGAGAATGGATGCATCTATTACAACCAAACAGAAGAACCCGGGCCAGAGAACAATTGTTGCTAGTATAAGCGAACTTGAATAACAGAGCCGAATTTCTAACGTGTACATAATGTCAGAGTTCAGAATATTCAGAGAAAAAACCGTTTCGCAGCGAGTGTCGAGCAGCGCACTCGTGGCGATGGGATTGCTCTTGCTGCTGGCCGCGTTGGGGCAGTGGGCTCACGCTAAAAGCGAAGATCAGGCGAAATTCAAGCGTATTTCAACGCAGTTCATCGCGGCGCTGGGCGATCCGGGAGCGACCTCCGGGAGCGGTGCACAGGGGTGGGGTTTGTGGCGTCTGGATCCGGGTCCGCGCGGAGTGAGGCTGGGTGGCTATGAGCGATTGAAGGCCGCCGGTGGAGTCGCCCCGGCGCAGTGGCAATTCGACAGCACAGACTGGTGGCTAGAGGAATACGGCTTGATTACGGAGCAGCCGGACTTCCCGGTCCCTCCTTGTGAATATATAGTCACAGGTAATCGTGAAGTGATGACCGTGTTGACCGTTCATCCCGCGGACGAAGAGGGTGATAGGCGTTGGGAACTCGATGACGGCGTGACACTCTACGATGTGACACATTTGGCATGCCGCTCCGAGCGATACACGCCGGCGGCGAGTGATAATTTATGTTCGCCGGCCAAGGCGCAACGGACGGCATTTCCAGTGACTCCAGGAGCCACAATGCCACCGGTCGAGGGCTGCGACAAGCAAAACTACGCGGTTCTGTTCGTGATTGGTGTGGCTGTAGAAAACTGAGGAGTAGGGGACAGATTTATTTTCGGTAAGAGATAATTCTGTCCCCTGTGTTTAAGCTTAAGCTGGCGTTGGCCAAACGAATTCGGGGCGAAGGCCTTCGTGGACCGGACGGCCGTCATCAGGTCTCGGTACACCAGTAGACGGATCATAAAACGCATGGTACGTCGCGGGCAGACTCTCTGCATCATAACCCATTAGATTTGGGACTATCACCCGAATACGCCGTTCTTTGTCGTCGAGCATAATGGGGGTACCGCACTCTGCGCAGGTACACAGCTCAAGGGGTCCATCAGGATTATTAGCGTTGAACGGTTGACGATTCAGGCCGCCCAGGTTGTCTACTTCCACATCGCTGTGATTAAAGAAAACAACATGCGTCGTATCTTGCCCAGTAACGCTTTTGCAAACAGAGCAATGGCAAGTGTGGTTGTCTACCGGTTCGTTATCCGAATGAGTATGAATGTGATCGCATCCTCCAGAGTATTTATGTGTCATGATTTATTTCCTCTTTATCGGTGGTGTAGAGTCAAAGGATTATAGGAAGGATAAAACGGAAGCGCAACCGACGTGCAGGATCGGGATCAGGTCGTGTGTTTACGAGAAAACGGAATCGAGAAAACGGAACAGATTTATTTTGCGAGGTGCTCGACCAACGCGTAATCGAGTTGGCGGTAGTCCGCTAGTTATAATGTCAAACGCAAGACCCCACCGCATCTACGTGGAATGTCTTGATGGTGCGCGCGTTTGTGAATCCCAGGGATGCGTCAGTGCCCCAATCGGGAGCCGTCAGAATAGCCGTTTATCGGTACGGATCGGGAGCGACATCGATATTGAAAAATCGTCGGCATCATCCGTTAAACCGATCCCGACCGAAAGGTTCAACAACGTACGCGGTGCCAGCAGAGCGGACCCGCCCACCACGAAGGCGCCTATAGTCCGGTCGCTGCCGTCGATTTTGTTTCCGGACAGCTCGGTCTCGTCCTGAAACGCAGCAGAGAGCTGGAGGCGCAAGGAGGTCTCCGGGCTCAGCGCGATGAAGCTGCCAAAGTTTGCAGAGAAGGTCGACCCCGGCTGAATCTGATCTTCCTCGAAGGTGTGTTGGTAGGCCAGCCCACCGACAAATGCAATCGGGTCCTGTCTCTTAATCGCGGTCAACGATCCTTGGAGTTCGTGGAAGCCGCCGCCCAGCGACACCCCGGCGTCGCGAGTTTTGCCGCTATCGGAATCCCAGGTTACACGTCCAATAAGGTCGGGACGCCTCAGGCCCTCGCGAAGCAGTGTCTTCGCCAGCCCTACGCGCACGTCGCCTGAGCCGGCGCCCGACTGTGTCGAGGTGTCCATCGGCGCAAAACCGACGGTGGTTACCGACTCGACCTCCCGCCAACGGTAGGGCAAGCCGATTTCCAACTGCGAATCCCAAGGCAACCCCAGGCGCAGCGCAAGGCCGGCTGTTAGGTTGTCGGCGTTGAGTTCGGTCTCGCCGGCAAACAAGTCGCTGCCCGCCGTGACGAGGCTCGGGGCCGTAGCTTCTTGCCGCGTGTAGCTGAATCTGGGCTCGATATCCAGCACGCCCGACGGTAGCAGCAACGCGCCTGCCCGCGTCAGCGAGCGCTCGAGCGCGCGTTCCGCGTCTCCCTCTTCGACGAAGACCACACCCGGAGCCTGGTCAGAGCCCGGTGTAGGGTCTGTTTCGGCGGTCGGTACGGCATTCTGCTCTGGCGCGGCCGTGAAGTCCGATGCGGCGCGCTGAACGCCGACCCGTCGTTCCAGGGCTTCGACGCGCTCCAGAAGTTCGGTAATGACCTTGTCGCGTTCGTGCAAGTTGCGCTCAAGCTCCTGCACGCGCGTGTCCTGTGCTTGAGCGGCTGCCGTGAACAGGGTAAACACGAACGCAGTCAGACCAAGTCGTAACCAATTTGTTTTCATTCGAGTATCCAATCGATGCTCGCCGCAATCACTTCAGTACAACGAAGTCCGATGCCCGAGCCGACAATCGGCCCGGGGGTGCAAGCATTCCCGCCTTCGTCACGACGAAACCGACGCGGCCGATATCCTGGTATTCGATCCATCCGTTTATGAACTTAGTAATTGACATCGAGACATTGCCGAAGGCCGGGTCTGCGAGCAGCACGGCATTCGACGTGGCTCCACGGAAAATCACGAAATGCGGATAGCCCTGCAGGTTCACCGGCACAATGATCGGCGCACGCTCGAGAAGATCGGGAAAGGCAAGTTGTCCCAGCCCGATTCCCTCATAGCCAAGGGTGTCCACGAAGCGCTTCAGATCGAGAAGGGAAAACCCCTGGCGCAGGCGCACCAGCTCGGGGTTCGCAATGTACTCCTCGCGATCTATCAGTCCGAGCGCGACCGAGCGCTCAGTAACCGGAACTCCGTGCTGGTAGCGCAGTATGGTCGCTAGAGACGCCGCGGCACAGCTCAGCTCCCACTGCTGGAGCACCACGTTTTGGTGCCGCATTTCTAGCAACGACCGGACCGGAGGTGCCGAGTCGGCGGCCAATACGGCCGCGCCGCCACCGACGCCGGTGGTTAGCGTCAATAACGCGACCATCATCACACCGATTAAGTAGCGCACCGATCATCCCGGGAAAGACATGCGGTTACCGCGGGCGCGTGCCGCCAATCTGTCGAGGAGACGGCACGCCCGTGGAGCTTTGTCACACAAAAGCCGGTCCTCGCCGCGGCCGTTGTGTGCGGGGCTTAACTACGGTCTCACACCCCAGATTGCCGTATAGTCCGATTCGCCCGGTTGCGAGTACGACACCCCGGGATTGCCTGTGCCGTCGCCGTTGGTCGCGGTTACAGGAACCGTAACTTCCGGGCCAGCAATAGAGTAGTCGCCTTCGGCGAGTGGTCCGATGCCTTTAGGGCTATTGAGTACTGCATCTGTCCCGATGACCGGACACACGAAGCCGTCCACCGTGTCAACGCCGCCGGCCGCCACCGAATCCATCTGAGCGTCGCTTAGCGAGACCGGTGCGGCATACGCACTGGTAGCGAGCAGACACGTAGTAAACACAGCTGAAGTAATTATTGTCGCTCTAGTCATTTTTAATGCCTCCAAAGACAAATAAGTAATAGAAATTAGGTAACTTGGGCCGGCTTCTCGAGGCGAGTGACTTTCTTGCCGCATCATCCTCGAGATCCAGCGCGGGATGTAGGTTGCCATACAAACATCACACAAGAATCACGGTTTTGTTACAGAAGTGTCATTTTTCGCGAAAACGCGCGAAAACAGGACAGATTTATTTACGGAATCTTCGTTGTCATTGTGTAGGAAGAAATGATGACGAATGGAACTAGGATAATTCTTTTGTCACCATTTATGGCGTCAACTGAAACCAACAGGAATTCCGAGGGGTGACATTCAACTCACGAAATGGTGACGGAAGGGTTTAGGAATAATCTCTCTGTCACCTTTCTCTAAATCCCTGTGCCGTTGGCTCGACACCCTTCGGTTCTAACGATAGTATTTTGGTCTATTCATCCCAGCGGCCGAAATACAGAGCATTCAAGTGTCAGACACGCCATCCCGAAAGCTTGCTGTGATCGTGCACGCCGACGTGGTCGGTTCCACGGCGCTCGTGCAAAGGAACGAGTTGGTGGCACATGATCGGATACAGGATGCGTTTCGACGTTTCTCTGCGACGATTGAATCTTACGGTGGAATTGCGCACGAACTTCGCGGCGACGCGCTCGTAGTTGAATTTTCGCGAGCCTCAGACGCAGTGTGCGCGGCACTTGCTTTCCAATCCGCCAATGCAATCCACAACGTAAGCCTTGGAGGTGACATTCGACCCGAAATTCGAATAGGAATTAGTTTGGGTGAAGTCGTGATTGCGGACAGAACTATTACGGGCGCAGGCGTAGTGCTAGCACAGCGCCTGGAGCAGTTGGCCGAAGCATCTGGGGTGGTCGTCCAGGGAACGGTATCTGAAACCGTGCCGGCACGCCTTCCATTTATCTACGAGAGCCTTGGTGAGGTCGTGTTGAAGGGTTTCGACCACGCAATCGCCGCATTCGCCGTGCGGCTAAAGAGGGGCGAACAATTGCCGCCGCCGGAACTTGCCGCAACAGCCACGGTAGACCCTCCCATGCCAAAGGATAATGCACCAATCAGAGATGGGCCGGCGGCACACCAGGACATCCGATTCTGTACCTCGGCCGATGGCGTGGGGATTGCCTATTCCGTTGTCGGAACCGGGCCGCCGCTAGTCAAAACGGCCAATTGGTTGAACCACCTGGAATACGACTGGGAGAGCCCGATTTGGCGCCATCTGCTTCTGGAGTTCTCAAAAGACCACGAATTGGTGCGCTATGACGCTCGGGGCAACGGCCTCTCCGACTGGGATGTAGAAGACATTTCGTTCGAAGGATTCGTTCGCGACCTGGAGACCGTTGTTAACGAAACCTGTCTGGAACGTTTTCCGCTATTTGGCGTATCCCAGGGGTGCGCCGTTGCCATCGCCTATTCAGTTCGGCATCCGGAGCGAGTCACGGGCTTGATACTCTACGGGGGATTCGCGCGAGGTCGCCGCAAACGCGGTTCAAGCGATGAAACGGAACAAGTGGATGCGCTCCTAACGTTGATCCGACAAGGTTGGGGACAGGATAACCCGGCTTTTCGTCAGTTCTTTACTTCCTTGTTCATACCGAACGGGACCAGAGAGCAAATGGATTGGTTCAATGATCTTCAGCGAGTCACCACCTCCGGCGAGAACGCAGCGCGAATTCGGGCGGCAGTGGATGACATCGATATCACGGACTTACTCGCCAAGGTCAGTGTACCGACTCTTGTCCTGCACTGTAGAGACGACGCGGTGCAGCCTTTCAAAGAGGGGCGCCGGATGGCTTCAATGATCCCACATGCCCGTTTCGCAACATTGGAAGGTCACAATCACCTCATATTAGAAAACGAACCGGCATGGGATCGATTCACGGAGGAAGTGAGGTCCTTTCTCGCCAACGACCTTATCAATTGACTCTCCTCGCAGAAATAACAATAGGTAAAGTGCGAAACGAAATAATTATCTGAGCACTCGCGCCAATTAACTTCAACGATGTCTACAATCGGCAAACTGCGCCGCATTGCTCTCAACCAACAGGGTCTGCTAAAAACCGATAAGTTTGGCCGCGGTAAACAGGCGACACTGCGTGCGATTGAACATATTGGGTACGTGCAAATCGATACAATCTCGGTCGTCGAACGCGCCCACCATCATGTCTTATGGTCGCGAGTTTCCAACTACCAGCCGAAGTTTCTCGACCAGCTAGTCAAGGAGCGCAAGCTGTTTGAATACTGGTTCCATGCCGCGTCGTGGCTGCCAATGCGTGACTTTCGCTTTGCTTTGCCGCGCATGGCTAAAATGAACGGCGAACGCGATTGGTTTAAAAACCGCGACAGCAAATTAAATCGTCATATTCTAGAGCGAGTTCGCGAAGAAGGCCCGTTGCGGGCGCGGGATTTTGAAGATACACGAAAAGGAAAGAAGCAATGGTGGGATTGGAAACCCGCCAAACAGGCGCTCGAGCAATTGTTTATGCAGGGTGAACTGATGGTCAGGGGGCGCGAGGGTTTTCAAAAGGTGTATGACTTACCTGAACGTGTATTGCCAGATTGGGTCGATACGCGGGAACCTGGCATGGATGAATACGCCGGTCATCTGGTCGATACCACCCTGCGCGCACATGGGTTCGCAACGCTCAAATCCATCTCCTACTTGCGTAAAGGACGACTATTGCGTGATGCAATTCGTGAGCAATTACAGGTTCGCATCGATGCCGGGTCCATAACTACGGTCCCTTTAAAGAATAACAGCCTGGGATATGTAGTTGCCGAGTTGTTCGAATCCCGTGCACCGCGCAGCAGCGCTATCGTGCGAATATTATCGCCGTTTGATAATGCGGTAATCCAGCGTGAACGCGGGCGTGATATTTTCGATTTTGACTACCAGATCGAGTGTTACGTACCGGAAGCTAAACGGCAGTTCGGTTACTTCTGTTTACCGATTTTGTATCGTGACCGGTTCGTCGGCCGCATCGATTGCAAGGCGCATCGATCTGAGAAACGCCTGGATATTAAATCTGTGGTAATTGAGCATCAAGTTGATGACGAATTTGCCGATGCCCTTTGTCACTCGATTCAGTCATTTGCGTTGTTTAATGGCTGTGGTGAAATCTCAGACCTTGACGTGACCGCAAAAATATTACAGCGCGAAAAGTGATGCATGCTGAGTTGGGAATGACAATTAGGGAGCGTCGCGCGAATTCTGACGAATAAATTGGTCTCCAATTGGCCTGCGGAAAAACTTTGACCAATGAAGCAGGCCATTGGCTTGTCCGGTGGATATCGCAAAATCATAAACGATGCCTTCGCATTGAGTTCAGGACAGTTTAGGGAGCAGATTTAATACCTGCCTGATCGGAGACAAACGCGTGGCAAGCCGGAGTGACGAAAACGTCGGGCTGGGTGTGGAGCACTCCAGCGTAACTGTGCTGCGCACTGTAATGACTGATGACAACACGCTCAATATTGGCACCGTGGCTGCCGTTTCGGCGACTGTTGGTACATGGAACTTCTGTTGAAAGCGTTGTTCGTTGCAGTGTCCGCGCCGATGATCGTATAGGTGTGGCCGATGTGAGTGAAGGCGAGTAGGATTAGTTCCTGAAAATCACCTCAGTGCCGTGCTACGAGAATCATTGGCTACGTGCGCTACGTCAAACGGAGATCGAATGTGAAGATCGACGGACTCCATCTTCTCCTGACTTACGAGTGCAATCTTCAATGTGATCATTGCTTTGTCTGGGGGAGTCCGTGGCAAAGCGGGACGATGACTCTGCAAAATATTGCGGACATACTGCGGCAAGGAAGAGATCTGGGCACCGTCGAATGGATCTACTTCGAAGGCGGCGAATCGTTTCTCCACTATGCGGTCCTGCAAAGTGCAGTTAAACGTGCGGCCGATCTCGGATTTCAGGTCGGCATCGTCTCGAACGGATACTGGGCCACCGATGTTGACGTTGCTGTTACATGCCTGAGACCGTTCGCTGGGTTGATCCAGGATCTCTCGATCAGCAGCGACCTTTATCATTGGAACGAGAAGCTTCGACAGCAGACCAAGAATGCGGTCGCTGCCGCGGAGCAACTCGGAATTCCTGTCGAGTACATCCGCATTGCGCAGCCAGAAGCGGCGGATGCAGCCTCGTCTATCGGTCAGATTCCGGCGGGGGAATCAGCCGTCGTGTTCCGTGGACGCGCCGCCGAAAAACTTGCGGCCAGAGTCGATCACCGTCCGTGGGAGCAGTTCACTGAATGTCCTTACGAAGACCTGCGTGAGCCGGGCCGGGTGCATGTGGACCCGTTTGGAAACGTGCATATCTGCCAGGGAATTTCTCTGGGAAACCTGTTTCAACGGCCCCTTCGCGACATCGCCGAGTCATACGATCCGGATCTCTTTCCCGTAATCGGTCCCTTGTTGAAGGGAGGGCCGGCGGAGCTAGTGCGATACTATGACTTGTCGTGCAATCAGAAATATGCCGATGCGTGTCATTTGTGTTGTGCTGCCCGCAGCCAAATGCGTGACCGCTTTCCGGATGTCCTGACGCCGGATCAGATGTACGGAGTCTGCAACGTCACGCGGTAAGTCGTGAGTCGTATCGATAATCGTGTTACGTCCTCAATGTATAAGTCGTTTTAGGGAAATCCTGGTGTGCCTAGTATGTGTTTGCTCAAAATATTGGCCGCAACCTGTTGCCCGTTTTTGTTGAAATGCATGTCGCCTAATGGAAAAAATATATCGGTTGAATCCTCTTTTCCAAGTGGGTCTGTAAGATCGAGACAGTCTATTTTAAGGTCTTTGCAGTAACGCAATATCCGTTGATTTGGGAGCGCAGCATCAAATCTATCTTTATTTAGGCCGTAGTCATGGATAGTGTTACGCCATTCTGTCTCTGATACCTGAAAACGAAGTGGGAATAGTGTAACCAGGAGTTGAGATTTGCCCGCTTGGCTTTTTATTGTCCTCAACGCATCTTCCACTGATGAAAAAGATTCTTCAATCGCATTAAGTCTTTCGCCATCATAATAATGGCCCAATGAGTGAACGATGTCGAAAGCATGGATCCGGGTTGGATAGTCTCCATACCAGCTAGCGATAGAATATTTTCTGATAAACCTCCTGGCTAGCTTGTAGATGCTCCATCCCATAAGGCTCCGGTCCAGCCGCAATCCCAGTCCCTTGAACCCCGCTACATCAAACGCGGAATCGGGAAGCAAAGTATTGGCGACAGCGCCCGTTCGAAAACTTAGTTTGTTCCTTGTTACATAGCTTCCAGATATATCGTTGCCTAGTGTGACTCCGACAATTATTAAATCTGGATCGAACTTAAACCCATACTTCCGCAAATATTTAGCCGCCCATACTGTGTCATGAACGCCTGCATTAAGAACTTCAATCCTTTTGCTGCTGTGTTCAGCCAATTCTTTTTGTAATACTTCCCCAATAATGTCATTTTGATCGGATCGATAGCCGACTACAAAACTATCACCGAGAAATAGTATTCGGTAAGTGTTGTGCGGTTTTTTGAAATCGACATTATTCTTATTGCGAAATCCGTGATTATTGGTAATGAATTGAGCACCGCTAAACTCTCCAACTATGGTTTGATTAATATCAGGTAGTAAATAGCCGCCTGCGTGGAGGTTATGACCGTCTACAAAGTCTCCCCATTCTTTAAGGTTATTGTTACGGTCAAATCCGACGCGATCGATTGTCGGCGCAATAACCTCAAGGACAATAATACAAAGTAGAATCGTCGACGCGAGTAATTTGTACTCCGTTTTTAGTAGATCGGTACTAAGTAATAAAGCAAAAAAGTAGGCTGCAAAAATTATCGGGGTGCCACTTTTCCCGAGCAATTCACTATGGGGATAAAGTAGGATTACAATACATAGCACCAAAAAGTGTAGGTGGCCCAGTCGGGCCAATTTATCGTTTAAAAGAAAAATGCTTGTTGTCAGGAATGCGGTTGTTATTGCAAGGTGGCTGACAGAATATCTGTCCAGTAAGGTAAATTTCAATTCTGGAGATGTAAATACCAGGCCGACGGTAGCTAGGCTCCAAAAGATCAGAAGAACTATATTTGTTCTTTTCATGAATTATTCATTCATATCTTGGCCCAGTTGGTGAAACCAAGCTTAACCTTAGTATTAACGTCGCTCGGTTCAATGGAGATGTGGCACCGTTGCTGAGGACGAAGTTGTTGTCGGCGTGAACTATGGCGAACTAACGTTCATTGAATGTAGGCACCGGATTCTCCTATCGAGGGCGTAGACAACTAGGTGGTAACTTAACGTTGGTTTCGGAACGGCTAAGGGTGCGGATCGACGACGGAGGACAATTAAGGAATGCGGCGCAGTTCTTGAAGAGGATGTTGCTACACGGCTGATCCACGGACAAACTAGTGACTAAAATGTTGCGCGCTAGGCCGTAAGCCGAATTGGAAACTGTGCTACGTCCCCTAATTGTTCACTCGCCCGTAAACTCAATGTTGCCCTCCGGTAGCATGTACAGTACGAGTACTTCGCCGTTTGTCGCGGTGGGACGGTGAGCGGAGCCGGGCTCATTCACGCACCAGCCGCGGGTGGCGCCGTCAAACCGCGCATTTTCCGTGACGGGCATAATCATACATACCTCGCCTGTAGGATGGCGATGGTGCGGGCCGACAATATCGATCAAGTCGACAACATCCACGCTGAGTCTGCCGGTCTGCCGAGACGGCTCGATGACGCGCCCAAAACGCCGCCCGTCCGCGCCCTGTGCACACATCCACCCCTCCGCGATTGCGTCGTGACACGCATTCTCGATCATGTCGAATACGTCGCCGCCGGGAGGAAAGCGACGGTTGAGTTCTTCCGCGAGCGCCGCGTCCACAGCCCTAGCTGAGACAAGGTCGGTCACAGGTCGAAGCAATAACTGAAACTCGTCTATTTTCATTGCACTAGTCCCGTCGGAGATTATCAGCGGCCCGCGTTAGGAAAAACAGCAAGTCCCGGAATTGACGTATTTGTCCTTCGTGCTCAAAGTTTCACAATACTTGTCTAGGCATCGAAGCACAACGATATAGGAACAATTAAAGAATCGCGCAATTTTTACCGAGGTCGCCACGTCATGGGCTGGCTCGGCATTGCTACCTTTATGTTCATTACGTACGGAAGCTCCCGACGACCACAACGTGGCGCAGTAAATGGACTATTGCCATCGATTGTGCGCCGCACCGCTAAGCATGCTGTAGTACGCTAAATATCGATTTTGTGGTACCGTTTCCCGAGATACGGTAGGGACGACTCATATTACTCAGCCCGTGACACGAGGTCGCTTTATTGGGGTGTTGTTTCTGTCTCTGACATGCGCGCCGATTGTGCTAACGGACAATGCTCGCGCGAATATAGTCAATGACAAATTTGGCGGTCAAGTCATATGCTGTTGGACGATCTTTGAAGGTGCAGCACATGGAAACAGAGCATGGCGTCAAAAACTCAAAGATACTGTATGGAGAGACTATCAACTCGTGACTACACAATGGCGTGGCGGACTAAAACGCGGAGCGTTTCCTCACGGAGAGGTTCCGCGTTTTCTGACAAATGTTACGATTGAGACCTACGACCAGCATAGCTATGCTGGCGCCTGCCTCGGTTGTCACGCTAAGGCGGTCACACTAACCGGGAAGGATGCAAACTTCAGTTTTTTCTTGCGTATGGCCGAGTAAAGTTAATGTCGCGTATCGTTATTCTGCTGAGTGCTTCGCCTTTCATTCCCTCCATTAGGTACAGTGACTCCACATCGATGATTGAACTGGAGCGCGTTATTGACAAGAAAGTTGCATTCTTCCACCGTGCTCCATGCAATGTCTCCCAAGGACTTTTGGTGCATATTGATACCCGGTGTCGCGTTCCCGTGCCGTTAATCGATGCTGATCGTCAGCGTGGTGTATTGCAGAAGGTCGCTGTCAATTTCAAGTTGGTTTGTCGAAAGCCGGTCGGGGATATCGTGGTGAATTATGCCCATACTTATGAAGAGCAGCCGTACGACGTGTGGAGTTCATTGATTGTGAATGAACAGGAGCGCAAGTTGCTGATGGAGAATTGTCACTAAGCTCGTAATAGACGTAGCAAAGGGCAATTGCCGGAGTAAACTTTGCTCCTTTCTTCGCGAGGATTCACGATACCTGCGGACATCGTAACAAGGCCCTGTCCGAAGTGTTTCGTATCCTCCACGCCGAAACATTCGTATTTCGGCTCTGACCCCGTTAAACCTGCACCGCTATTGAATTCGCACGGTCAACTTTCCACCGGCGCTGACACGGAAACCCGGAAGAAAAACCACGGCTCTGCCGGCCTGCATCGTCACATCCCCTCCGGCGATGTCGTAGGCAGGACCAACAGTGATCGTATTACAGACTTCGTACGCTTGGGTGGTGGTGACAGTTTCCGCGCTCAAAGCCAGATTCTCGCTATCCGGGTCGGTGCACGAATTCTGACAGGCGTCGAAGTCGAAGGTCGCGAATCGGGTGCGGGGATCGAGTGCGCCGGCACCGGCCGGCATGTATTCGGTGGTAAACCAGAATGTGCAGTCATCGACGGGATCGACGGTCATCCCTGAGTAATCCCCCCAACGGTTTCCGACGAACAACCCTTCCTGAGCGACCCCTCCGTCGGCGATGGTGGTCTCGCCCTGATTCATGGTGCCGGCCGCGGCGTCTACGGTCCGGCCGGTATAGCGGATGCCTGGAAAGGTTGTCGTGGCATCGCTGACGCTGTACCCCAACGCCATGTTGCCCTGCTTATCCATCGCGAGACTGCTCATCCAGCGGTTCACCGCATCGGGCGAGTACGTGCCTTCCTGGAACTTACTCCATCCACCCGTCGTGACGCCGGCGTTGCGCCGCAGTTCAAACCAGCGGATACCGCCTCGGTCGGTGCCGCTGACATCGGTGGTCAGGCTACCGATGAGCGATTGATGAGTGCCAAAATTGCGGTATACTGGGCGCTGCATCACCGGTTGCTGTACCGGGTCAAGCAATTGGGCCGTGCCTGGTTGTGGAAAGCAATCAAACGCGTTCAACCCACAAAGATCCGAATCGAAGTCGGCTATCGAGATGCTCGTTGGGCCGGTTAAGGTCGAGTTGCCCGGGGTCGTAAAATCGGGCTGAAACTCGAAGATCTCAAGCGTATCGGTCGCGTTGGACGCACCATCATGTGCCTCGTCATCCCTGTGGCGGATAAACATTCCGGGTGCTCCTGCCGGGGGCGGCATCTGGCCGGCCACGTCCACCGGCGGCGTGATCTCGAAACCGAAGCCGGCCAGCGAGGTTGGGATGTCCAGAACAATCATGGTCGCTGGCTGGCCAGCGAGCATTTTCGCGCGGTCAACCGCATACACCGGATGCGAACCCGCCGGAGCGCCGGGGCGGGCGCTCTCGTTGGTTCCTATATAGTAGGCATTTGGCCATACCGCGTATTTAGGATAGTCGGGAAAACTAGTGCCCGGTGTGGGAAATTTATACACCTGCCAGGTGCTGGTCACCGGGTTGTGGCCGCTGGATATGTAGAGACATAGTCCATGCACGCCAGCGCCACCGTCGATCTCGAATTGGGTCAGCACCCACCGGTTGGCCAGCTGATCGTAAAGCGGGATCGGATCGCCGTCGGCGTTTTCACAACCCGACATTGCAGGCGCCAGGGCCTCCAGCGCTTTAGGGAATCCTGCAACCAGGGAGCCAGTTTTGTCGAATATTGAATAGGAAGTACCCGCCGCACCGATCCCATTGGTCATCAGAACGAAATGGGTAGGCCCGATCTCACCCACCGTATCTGGCGGGCAGCACACGCCGAAGTGACCGGGAAGGTTTAGGTTCGGCGTCGTGAAGTTTCTTTGCTCGCGGGTTGCACCCGATTGGAGCTCCAGCAATGGATCGAGTTTGGGTATAGTGGGTGGCCGTGGACGCAGCAGGGCATCCGGATTGGTGATCTGCCGCGGCGGAATACGTTCACTGGGAGCGATTCTGGATTGTCCGACCGGTAACGCTGGCACGTCGAGCAAGGTCTTGTTAATCACAACGGGCTCGACTGGACCGATAACCGTGACGCCGTCATCGCCTATGGCCGTTTGCGCATCAGACACCGGCGTGAGCAGAAATAGCGATAGCAACATCGCTACGGGAAAGGTTGGGATCCTTTCTATGTTGGGGCAGATCATTGCGGTTCCCTCTGCAGGTAGCAGAAAATCCACAGTGAACCAACCGGTGGGCACTGTCAAGTAACCGAGAATCGGTCCGGATACCCTAGATTACGCGGACCCGCCACTGCTCCGTTAAATGGCCGCGTTTGTCAAAAAGATCAGGGTGACGGAAGGATGTGCGCCGTGTGTAGACGGAAGCCTACCCATAGGGGTCAAGTTAACGGCGGCAGAGCCGAATAAACAAGTTACGGTAATTCGTCGTAAAA
>JAOTWM010000078.1 GCA_029862885.1 Gammaproteobacteria bacterium | reverse complement strand
TATGTGGACATTTTGCTGCTGCAGTTCGGGTGGCCCATTGGCGGCGAACGATGCCGTCGACGCCGCAGCGCTCACGACCACCGCGGCAGCGCTGAGGACATTCCACAGGCATATCCGCATCCAACTCACCCCTCAGTCGATGCCCCTGGCTCGCACCGAAGTTATTGCTTAGTCGCCCATCGTTCACAGGTTCTCTGCGTAGCGATCACGGGCGTATACTAACGGCTCAGGATTGTTCCCGTTTGTCTTCTTCTGAGAAATTATAGCTCAGTATCTTACCATAGTGATACCAATTCCCGGTATCACAGCTAGGCTATATATTTAACTCCACAGTCAGGTTTGAGGCCATCCAGAATGCACCTTGGCAAACTACATGAGGAGTAGTGTGTAACTGGTGAATTTTACAATCTTAAAACACAATAAAAAAATCATCACGCCGACGAGCACTAATCGATGAAGAGGTTTCAAGAAATTGTAAAACTTAGAAGTGGTCCCCGGAATTCTGACAGGATCGTAAGGTGGAATCCGAATGAAGAGGAGAGCATTAGATGGCCAAGAGAAGGAACTATTCAGCGGAGTCCAAGAGCAAAGTTGCCCTGGCGGCGATCCGGGGAGAGGGCGCGGTGGCAGAATTATCGAGCCGTTGTAGTGTGCACTACAATATGATTGCCAAGTGCAAACGAGATGCCCTGGATGGCATGAAGGACACCTTCCAGCGGGGTCCTGGCAAAGACCGGGCGAATCATGCGGACCAGATCAGGCGACTCCAGGCAAAGATTGGCGAGCTGGTGGTGGAGCGAGGTTTTTTTATCCAAAGCCTTCGACCGCTGAGTGTGGGCCGGAGGCGAAACATGATTGAGCCCAAGCATAAGCGACTGAGCGTAGTCTGTCAGTCTCGGCTGGTGAGCATCAGCCGTTCGACGTCCTATTATCAACGTAGCGACGAGAATCCGCTGAACCGACTGCTGATGCAGTTTGATCGATGAGCCGTATCTGCGCACGCCCTGGTATGGTTCCCGGCAAATGGCCCGTTATTTGCGCTGGCAGGGCTACTGTGTGGGCCGCAAACGGGCCCGGCGTCTGATGTGGCTGATGGGATTGATTTCGGTGGCTCCAAAGCCGAACACTGGCCGGAAATCACCGGGACACCCGGTGTATCTCTATCTATTACGTGATCTTCATGTTGATCAACCCAACCGGGCCTGGTGTGTGGACGTAACCTATATCCGCCTGGCCCACGGCTTTTTGTACCTGACTGCCACCGTGGAGCGGTATTCCCGAAAAGCCCTCACCTAGCGGCTGTCGACCACGCAGGATGCCAGTTTCTGTGTGGAGGCGCTGGAAGAGGCAATAGAGCGTTACGGTGGCCCCGAGATCTTCAATACTGATCAAGGCAGTCAGTACACCCGTTCGGTCTGGACCGCGGTCCTCAAAGGCCACGGCATCCGCATCTCTATGGATGGCAAAGGCTACTGAATGGACAATGTCCTCATTGAACGTCTGTGGCGTTCATTGAAATATGAATGCGTTTATCTCAATGCTTTCGATAATCTATGCGATGCTGCCGGTCGCATCGGCAACTCGATGATGTATTACCATCTTCAACGTCCACATTCCTCCCTGAAGGACTCCACACCTCATGAAGTCTACGAGGAAATGGACTTACCATTGGCAGCATAACCATGAAACTAGATTTCCACCTTATTGCCGCTGCCAACGTGACCAATCAATGGGGGCCACTTCTATAAGTTCGTCAGTATTCGCATTACGATGTCTGGAATTAAGCTACTCATTCAATTACTGCACTGTCCCAATTCTCTGGGCCACCTCTCTTCAGCATCATTGTTTTTGCTTTATCATTTTTGCGGCTAACTTCAAAAGATTTCCGTATATCCCAGACAACCTCATAATCAAGCCTCGTGTTTTCCAAAGAAGTTTTCTCGCATAGCTTGGTACCGCTCTAAATTTGTAGTTTGCTTTCACAATTCTTCGATCAATGATTACGTCGTCTGGAAATGTAAACGAGCTTTTATCACTCAACGTCACGTCAAACTTGTCAGTCTTACCGCAGTGCATTCCTGTTCCATCAAATCCGATATTGAAAACCAGAGACTGACTAGGATATACGGTGTATTGATTTTTGAGGAACTGGGTGTACATGCACTGAACATCCCATGCTTCAAGCGAGTCATAAGCGACTCTTTTTAACATCGTCAGCAAATCTTGCCCGCCACATTTGACGAATGCACGGCTCAATTTCTTGTTGGCAATAAAATCGTCGAATTCGTTCCGAGTAATTTCGCAGACACTTTCGTAGCTTTCTTTCGTCATAGCACACCCCCACGCGCTCATTCTTCCCAGGAAGAATGCATCATATCCGTAGGACGAAGGAATTCGAATCGGCGGGCAGTATCCGGTTACGCTAAATACTTTTACATTGTCTCTGTATCTATCGAGTCCCTCGTTGATGAACTTTAAGAAACCCAGCGCAGTTACCAAATCATCATTCATGATGATAATTCGATCAAACTTTTCAAGTATGTACTGCACCGCTGAATTACAGTTCTCTACCAACCCGAAGTTTTTTTCGCGCGCAAATACTGTAACCGACTTGAAGCCATCAATGGTTTTCAAGTAACTTCTAACTGCAGTAACTTTGTCCGCTTCTGAATCTGACCTCTGGAAATCAGATGCAATAAACAAATCGGTTTGTTCCGCATAAATATTGCTTCGCAAGGAAGAAATAGTTCTATCTAAATGCTCAAGCCTGTCGTATGTGACAATCAGAACCGGAGCCATTAACGAGCCGCTTGTCAATCTAACCTTTCCTATCAATAAATAATGCTGCTAAGCATCCTATGGGAACCGAGTCGAAGCAATACTGTAATACGACCGACTACCCTTAATGTTGCTTTGAACATGGCGGAATTCGGTGAAGCATGAATGGAATGTTTGGTCACTTATTATCGAACGCACAATAATCCGCAATGGCCAGATCTTCCAGGTCGTCCTGTCTAATCGGGGTTCTTGGATGATCTCTCACATAATAAGAAGACACTTGAACAAAGATCAGGGTATTGCTGCCCAAGTTTGTAGCATCCATCGAGGTATTCTTTGGAGATAATATCCGTTTGCAACAACTGATCCCATTGGAAATTAGCGAGCGCCTTGAAGAATATCCCGGATCGGTGAATTACGTTCAGCCCTGCGGTAACAGCATCTCGTTCCAACGTATCTAAAGTGTAGGTGTATCGGTGACCATGTGCGGACTCGGCTGGCGTGACGGCGGTATTGTGAGTGATCAATCCCATCTTCACTGCGATCTGTCTGGACGGAGCATTCGCATTGGGACACACCAGGAAGCATCGACCGTTTTCGGCCAACCAATCGTCGTTGATGCGTTTCAACACCATGATGGGATCATCTTGGTGTTCCAAAACATGAGTCATCACGATGTTGTCATAACACTTGGACAGGGCTGCGTTCTCGAATAGTGAATTGACGAACTTTACCTTGTCACCCAGTTTTTGCCTCGCTTCCGTGACAGCAACATCCGAGGCTTCAACACAGGTGATATCGTCGAAATAGGGTAGGAATCTTCTAGTGAAATCTCCTTTAAAGCTTCCAAGCTCCAGCAAGTTTCCCTTATTGAAGAACGGCACGAAAGATTTGATCATGTAGGGGTGCATCACATCGAAATCGAACGCATATGAATATTTGTGGTCGCCTGTATCTTTTATTTCGACGTTGTAATTACGCTCGGTGGTCATGTTTTTCGTCGCAATTTAAATATAGATTCATGATGACAAACGGCGCATTTACTTTGCCGATAACGAAACCACTCTTTTCATACGTCCTGATAGCCGCTGTGTTGTCGTTCGCCACTTCCAGGCTTATCTGCCGCATTCCTGACACCTTCGCGTGCTCGATGCACCGGCTGATTAGACGCGTAGCAATGCCTTTGCCAGCCCATTCCTTTAGCACGCTGACGCTTGTGATATAGGCGAAGAGATCTTTTTGGTCGTTGTAATAGGCCGCCAGTAAGCCGATCAGACTGCCACCTGACCATGCTTCGAACCTTGTTGCTTTGCTGACGATTTTTTTCGCATAGTTGTTTATGTCGACCCGGCTGCTCAAGGGCGGCACAAATTCGGAGTCGCACGCCCTCAGGTGCATAGTTATGTCGGCCTCGGCTGCCTTCATGAACGTGAACTCGACTGCGAAGCTCATTTTTCTAACACCGCCAGACCGAAACCATAGCGGCCAAACTCGTTGCCGTTATAAAGCAAATATACTCTATCATTACATTCGAACACGTTCGGGTAGCACACCATATCCGAATCCCAATCACCCGGTGTGACATCGAGAACTAGATGTTGATCGGCGCGCGTCCAATTCACAAGATCGTCCGTGTAGGCATGACCGATGCGATAGCCTCGATCTCTACTGTTCCTGAAGTCAAAGGACTGGCGATAGCAGAAGAACATGTGATACCGGCCGTCGATGCTGATTACCGTCGGCAGCGCCTGACTTTCATCCCTGCCTAAACGATCGGCAATGATCTGCTGCGCTTCGTTCTTGGTCCAGTTGATACCGTCGTTCGAAACAACATGTCCGATCTTATAAGTACGATCCGGCGGTGCTTCTGCGGAATAAATCTTCCAACCGATTCCAAAGATATACCACATATGAAACATATCACCGATGATCTTCACGAAACCATCGCCAATCAGGCAGGGTTCCCGTAGCGATGACGCCAACACGGGGCCGTCGCCAATACGCTGGAAGGTAAGGCCATCGTCACGGCTTATAGCCAGGCCAATAGCGGTATCTACTGATACAGAAATCCGACGATTCCAGCCGCAGGTGTAGCCGTATACGGCGTCGCCGTGACGCACAACGCTCATCGGGAATATCCCATGTTCGTCGAAACATCCAAGCCCACCGAGCGGGATGACGGTCTTGTCGGAGACTCGAATCACTTCGCGCATATTTTTTTGCATATCGACGAACGCGATATGACTCAGATATTTGCCATTGCTCTTGTCCTTCGTACGGGTGGAGAAATAGATGCGCACGAAATCATCGAACACCAAAGACTGCGGCGACTGCGCGAATTGCACGCAGTCGTTCGGCAAATTGTGCTGCGTCGGGTCGAATATCTTTCCGAGCTTTCGCCATTGTATTGCGTCCATGTCTTATTCTAAACGGCCGTCCAGGGCCGCCAGTCCGAAGCCGTGTCGGCCAACCTGGTTGCCGAGGTAGGCCAGGTAAGTAGCTCCATTCAGTTCGAATACATGTGGATAACTGACCATCTCGGCATCCCATTCATTTTCCGACACGTCGATGCCCGCTTTTGCGTCATCTCGGACCCAGTCAGTCAGGTTGGTGCTGGAAGCATATCCGATACGGTAACCGTTTTCCTTGCAGCGATAGTTAGTACTCCTACGGTAGCAGAAGAACATGTGATACCTGCCGCTGGCGTAGATCACGTCCGGGCTGGCCTGCGCTTCGTCTTCTTCGATACGGTTTTCGATCAAGTCCTTGTTGACCTTGGTCCAACGGATGCCATCGGAAGAACTTGCCATGCGGATTTTATAGACCGGTTCCGCACGGCCCTCGAACATCTTCCACTTTCGTCCGGCGATATACCACAGATACCACGTATCGTTGAAACGTCTTATCTTTGGACCGCCCAAAATGAATGGTTCGTCTGGAGAATAGGACAAAACCGGCCCATTGCCTAGCTTGGTGAATGTCTCGCCTCCATCACGGCTTATCGCCATGCCAATCGCTACGTTAAATGGAACGGATTCGCAGCGAGTCCAGCCAGCGTAATAGGCGCGCACTTCATCGCCGTCGCGGATTACGGATACCGGATAGGTACCAAACTCATCGAACTCACCAAGCCCGCCCAAACTCAGAATCGGTTGTTTGCTGACATATTTCACCTTGAACCGATCGGCGTAATCCAGATCAACAAAGGCCGAGTAGCTGATGTACTGCCCATTCTCGTCCGCTGGCGGACGACAGGAGAAGTAGACGCGCACGAAACCGTCGAACACTAAGGTCGCGGGAGCCTGCGCGAATTCCCTCAACCAGCTACGTCCTTCGACTTCTTGTGGCGTGAATACCTTGCCTAATTTTTTCCACTGGGCCATAGTTCAGATCAATTCATACTTATCCAAAATGCAGGTTTCGATTATATCAAGCGGATTGAACATCATTACATCGATGATCGACAGCCAAGGTACGAAAGCGTCTCCGAACTGGGAATATTCAAACGATTTCGATTGAATCAATTTCAATTCAAAGCCATTCTCTCGGAAATTGTCTTTTGAATACAGTTCTTTGCCGCCGATGGCATTTACATACGTGCCCGCGCCGACCGCTGTACACAGAGCAAATACTTTGTCGTCACGTCTCAGGTCATGATTGATGGCAAAGTCAGACGATATCCTGATCTCCGTCTCGATGTTCAAATGATTGCATGTTTTGACGATGGAGTGGTGCAGAAATCTGAACAGGTTCGTATCTTCATACTGCACGATCTGCTCGACTAGCTCGAACGTCCGTGCAAAATGCGGCGCACGTCGGTACGCGCTTTTGATTTGGTTAAGCAATTTATCGCGCTTGAAATCCGCGGCGAGCTCCCGTTGACAAACATCGAGATAATCAGAATCGCTTTTCAACGGTATCGAGAATATTGCATCCTTGCCATTTTGCAAAATACGGTTACGGTTGATCCATCCCTTCTTCGTGTATTTGATATTGTCGTAAACGATGAACATATCTACCGCGGCAATCAATTGGAAATAACCGATGTATGGGAAGAAATACGGCTGCATGATAGCTAGCCTCATTTCGCGTCCCAAGTGAAGCTAATTGATTGATTTGAATTCACCTTTATTGTGCCACAATGAAACGGGCGATTTCATCGACAACTGACTTTTTCAGACTAGGATAGATCGGCAAACAAAGAATTTTCTGCGCTGCGTCTGTTGCTACCGGGAGGTTTTCTCGAAGAGCGGAGGGCAAGCCACGATACATGGGAAAGTCCGATATCAACGGATAAAAATAGCGACGAGGATGGACGCCATTGTCTTTGAGCCTTTGGTAAAGTTCGTCTCGGCTGATCGGGTAGTTGGCATTCACCAAAATCGGGAAATAGGCATAGTTGGCAACCTTCTCACCCACATCGTTCAAGCAATGAATTCCTTTTAGCCCCTTCAATAGTTTGCGGTAGACCGCATCGATTTGTTTGCGCTGAGCAAGGGCTTGGCCTATGTATTTCAACTGCAACAGTCCAAGGGCAGCATTGAATTCGCTCATCTTGCCGTTGATACCAGGGGCTACTACGGTGACTTCGCCAACATGTCCAAAATTCTTCAGTCGATCGATACGCACTTTGGTCTTGGCATCTGGACAAACGATGGCTCCCCCCTCAAAGGTCGTGAACACTTTGGTGGCATGGAAGCTGAGCACCGACAGATCGCCATGACGGACTATGCTCCCATGCCCATCGTGCACGCCAAAAGCATGCGCTGCATCGTAGATGACCTTCAGGCCATAAGTGTCGGCAATCTTCTGGATGCGCTCCACATCGCATGGATGGCCGTAGCAATGTACCGGCATGATGGCAGTAGTCTGCGGCGTAATCGCGGCTTCGATATTGTTTGGATCAAGATTGAGCGTAAGCGGGTCGATGTCCACAAATACGGGTTTGATTCCATTCCAAAGCAAGGCATGAGACGTAGCGACAAATGAATAGGGGGTGGTAATGACTTCGCCAGTGATGCGTAGCGCTTGCAAAGCCGTAACCAGGGCAATCGTGCCGTTCGTGAACAAGGAAATGTGATCTACGCCAAAATATTTACAGAGCTCCCTTTCCAGTTGCTCATGGAATGGACCTGCATTAGTCAGCCATTTACTTTCCCAAATCTTTTCTAGATATGGGATGAATTCTTCCAAGGGTGGAAGAAAGGGTTGTGTGACATTCGTTTTCTTCATATCGATTTACTTGTATTATAAAAACTGAGCTTAGCTTGATGCATTAAGTTTTGGCATAGCCTCTTTCAAGGTCGGCATTTCCAAGAATTCACACAGTTTTTGCATTGCATCGGCCTCGGACAGATTTATAACTAAAAGGTCATTGCACCTGTACGTGAAGTACGCCTGAACGGTTTCAATATGTTGCAAATAAACTCTTTTATACATTTCTTCATTCCAGACATTATTTTCGTCAACTCCATACAACAACTCAGATGCATGCCATTGATAACCCGGCCAAACATATGGATCCGATTTAAGCTCATCAGCCGTTGGCAGTCGATCAAGCCCTCTTCTTTTCGCATGAAATTTGGTGAGCGATTGATACCAGGTATCGGCATCATCGCGTACAGATAAAATAAACCTGGAACCAGGAAAAGCCGCGTCCATGGCTTGAAATGTATAATCAAGACTAAATGGGATATCCTGAAATGCGTCTGCAGAACGGCAATACTTGATTAATCGCTTGAAATCCCTGCGCGCCCAATCATCTATAAGCAGTTCTGCTTCTAGCTGATTTCCCAAACGAAATCCAAGGTTTTTCAATGCTGCCCCAAGCGAAGTCGTTCCCGTTTTATTACTTCCTATCACAAATACCTTTTTCTTTTCTGCGCGAAACAAATTCACTTCATCACCCCTTATGCTTTGGTCAGCAAGGTTGGTGAAAATTATTGCTTTTTTAGTTCAAGTATTGTCGTTAATTGAAATGAGTCTTGATACACGGGGAGAAACACCCGGGCTCCAATAGTTGTACTCTGAGACGACTCGAAATTGATGCAACCCTTGGACACGCGTCAGAATTACGCCGGAAGAGACATCACTAATTGCCACTACAAAAGCATACCTTCCGCTATTAAGTTCTATTGGGCCCAACGGTATTTCTACAAGATATTCTCCGGCAGAATAAACGATATCCTCGCCTTCACTATTACAAACCGGAAATGTGCGAATAGGCATCTCCGCGTCATTTCGGATTACAATCACTAGGTTAGCACCAGTGATCGAATCATGAATACGCAAACCAAGCAGCACTGTCAACTCGGCACTCGTGTCAATTGCTGAGTCCTCAGTTTCAATGATCTTCCCATGGCTTGTTAGCGTTAGACTCAGAACCTCTGCTTCGCCAGTGCCTGATATTTGCTCAGCGTGTTTCACCAGATCGTAGTACCGGT
Source organism: Gammaproteobacteria bacterium (assembly GCA_029862885.1). Classification (GTDB taxonomy): domain Bacteria; phylum Pseudomonadota; class Gammaproteobacteria; order Arenicellales; family JAOTWM01; genus JAOTWM01. The sequence goes on along the minus strand of JAOTWM010000078.1, from coordinate 5,784 downwards.
CGATGCCCTCCGAAGTGTTCGAGCTGTCAATCGACACCATCCCATGGGCCATCATTATCACGCGCGAACAGAACCCAGAGATTTGCTGCATGTTGTGCGAAACAAAGATAACCGCAGATTTATTTGTCATTCCCCTTACCGTATTGAGACACTTGATTGCAAATCCGATGTCACCGACCGCCAGCACTTCATCCAGAAATAGTATGTCCGGTTCTATCAGGATGGCGGCGATAGCAAAACCTAAGCGCACACTCATTCCCGAACTGTAGGTTTGTACGGGCGAATTGATGAAGTCACGGATCTCGGCGAAGTCGATAATTTCGTCTATCTTGCGATCGACTAATTGCTTGCTCATGCCCAGCACGGCCGCATTGACATAAATATTTTCACGCCCGGTCAAAATAGGGTTGAAGCCAGCCCCCAGCGCGATCAAGGCGCCTACCTTGCCGCGCATTTCGATTCGCCCCTGATCGGGCTTGATTAGACCGTTCAGCATACGTAGCAGGGTTGTTTTGCCCGCGCCGTTTTGGCCTATCAGACCCAGACATTCGCCGCGTTTTAGTTCAAAGTTTACATCCTTGACCGCCCAGAATTCGTCCGGCCGTAGACTGCCATCGGCGCCATGACGTCGACCCAGTAATTCGCTACCGACGTCCCTCATGCCGTACCACATGGATTTTTTGAGGCTACGGCAATACTTCTTGGACAGCCCTTCAACCTTGATCAGTGTCTCTCCCATTTCAGCTACCCATACGTTCTATTAGGATAGGCATGGCCAGACGGAAAACGATCCAGAAAAGAAACAACAATATGATTGCGACCACGTTGACGAGCACGAAATATCCCAAGAACTCCGGCGTGTATCCGGTCAGCCAGTCACGTGCCGTGAGGATCAAAGGGGTCATCGGATTGAGCTGGAACAACGTTGCCGAAATGCCGCTCTTGGGCATCGCGAATACTACTGGCGTGAGGTACATCAGAAACTGCATCAATAAAGGGATTGCCTTTCCCACATCGGTGTAAAGCAAACCGACTGGCGTAAGTGCTAGCCCGATAACTGTTCCTACCAGGATAAGCGAAATCAGGCCTATGGGAAACAACAACACACTCCAATCCGGGTAAATTCCCATTGCCAGCAATGCAACCAACAATAGCGCGACCTTGATAAGGGCGTTGACTATCGTCTGGCAGATGCCAGCGACAACGAGGCTTTCGCGCGGAAAATTAATTTTTGCCAGCATGTTTTTTGAGGCGGTTACAATTTTTAGCGGTGCATTCAACGCATCCATCAGGATTGCCCACAACATCGTGCCTGTAAACACGTAAACTGGGTAGGGCAAGGCTGTGTCGCTTAAATTCACCACCCCGCTGCGACTCAGGAAAATCCAGACCAGCGTATTGGCCAAAGGTAAAATAATGGCCCAAAAAAACCCAAGGAAAGTTTGTCGATATTGGGCACTTAGATCGCGCACCGTCAATCGCCAAGCGAGTTGCATGCTGGCAGCCAAGTCCCGCAACATTTCCCGACCCATGCTGACAGGATTGGCGAGCAGTGAATCAGGGGTGTATATAGTAATACGTAGTTCACTCATCAACTGTTTCCCTTCTAAACTGTCCCAGTAACTGGTCTTTGCCCATGTACGTCGTCAAAGGATTTCGGACCGCGAGCGGCCTGATTTAAGAAAGATTTTTAGTCATCAGGTTCATAGTTATGCGGCCTTCTGTTTGTAGTATAGCCGACGCCGCTCGGCCAGTGTTTTCTGCTTGATGCGCAGCCGTCGATTGAGCAATGGCCTTTCCTCCGACCGGTGAAAACATCTTCAGGTGTTAGATTGGTCAAGCTCTCGTGGAATTGCTGTGTGTTGTAGTAGTCAATAGATTCACCGATACGCGTCTTCAGCTCACCCGGCAGATAGTAGTATTCCAGCAGCACCCGATTTTTCATCGAGTAATGCTATCGCTCGATCTTGCGCTGCGTTATCGGGTGATACCGACGCCCGCGCGCGTGCCCAATGCCGTGCTCGTCCAGTCAGCCTTTGAGTTCGGAAGACACATAGGACGGGCCGTTATTCGACAGCAGGCGCGGTCGATGGCGCATTGCTGCGCTCCCAAGGCGACTGCATTTGAGTGCAAGGCCGAGTGTGTCGGCAACGCCTTTCGCCGCCATGCCACCGCACAGCTTCCAGACAAGGATGTGCCGGAAGTACTAATCGAGCACACTCGAGAGAAATGACGCGCCCCAGCCGGTGGCCTTGAAGTCGGTAGAATCAGTCTGCAACAGCTGATTGGTTCCCGTGGTCCGATGCTGGAACTTGTCTGCCGCCGTCATCAAAAGGCCGGGTTGGTGATCACATCATGGGCCTTGAGGAGCCGGTAACGGCTGAATTTCGCGTCAAAATACAATAGCCGCGCTGCTCGGTGTAAAGCACCGCAAACCGGCGCGCGGAGCATTCTGGCCGATCGAGTACGAACTTAATGATCGATTGGCGTACTCGATCCGGCAACCGGTTCCAGATTTGCTCGCGACGTAGGCAAGTGTCGTCCAGAGCGTCACCGCCTCCTTTCCGGTAGCGTTCAGACTAGCCGTAGAATGTTGATTTAGGGATTCCCAGATGCTCAAGCGATCGCTTTACCACCCACGAGGATCGCTGAGCCAGTTCAATTATCTCGATTTCTCCGCGGCTCGGTATCTAATATACCGTCGCTCCCATCCCAAAAAGTGAATTTCTTAAGTAGCCGATTCTTCGGCAGGACTTCAGCCAGCGCCTCCTTCAGCTGAGAAGCCGTGTTACGAGGCCCCTTAACCTGATCGGAGTCTCCCCCTCGTGCCGTATCGCCGGCCTGACGGCTCCTGCCTGCTTCCAGGAACTCCTTCGACAAAATGGTAGTACGGATTCTGGTTGATGCCTTCCTTACAACACAGCTCTGCAATGCTTGCTTCGCCTCGCAGACATTCAAGCACAATGCGGATATTCTCGTCTGCTGAATTGGCCAGCGATTCGCCCGCCGATCCTGTGTAACGATGAGCCAAAATGCTTTCTTATTCAAACCCCTCAATCTATCCGACTGACGCTGACACGCCACACGTTTATTATGTCAGGGTTTCTCGAACGATGACGAACCGATGAAAGACATGTGACTTAGCGAAAAGAGGATTGCCTCGTCATTGCAAGGGGCGAAGACAGCGGTGAGAAGGCACCACAAAAGCTAAGATGTTGGGGATGACGGCCCAATGCGAGCACCGGACGATGTATTCGAATCCTGTCTGGAGCTGCGATTTTGTGTTTGGCGAGAGCCGCGAGAGTTGTCGGCTCGAAGGTGTGACGGTGGTGGATGACTTCACGCACCAGGGATTAATGATCGCGGTCGCAGGAAATCTAACGGCCAGCGCCATTACGCCTATCCTGGAGGATCTCTTTCAGGAGCACAGGCGGCTGGTCTTTATCCGCGGCAACAACAGCGGTGGCGATCGCCGTACAAACCCGGCCAATGGCCAGACAGTTTGATACAGACTACATCGATCCGGACAATCCCTGCTAGAACACGTACAACGAAAGTTTTCGTTGTGTCTTCCGAACTACTTATCTGGCCTGATGGTTGTTCACCTCGCCGACCGGGTCCGAGTAGTGATCAAGTCGCGACTCAAAGAGTATAATACGATCAGACCGTACGGATCGCCCGAGCGAACAAGCCCTGAGTAATTTCTACAACGATAAACGGAAGGAAATATGGCTCGACAACCAAAACTCCCAACAGCGTGAGCGGATCCAAAATCATTGCATCGTCGGGTGCAACTATTGCAGACATCAACACTTACGAACTTGACAGAGGAGTACGTTAAATTATACTTCAAAGGCGAGACGTTTATGTACTAACAATAGCGAAAATATTCGCTGGAATCATCGTCTCGAAAATGCGCTCGATTTATACGGCGATGTTGAAAGGGTAGATACCGTAAGTGCCTACATAGAGTCGTTTCAGACACCATCTGGTTATCCGTTCGATGCTTTTTTATCCACCAGTTCAATGGTTGGCATTTTGGCATTTGGGAAAATTGTTTTGATCAGCTTCCTAAACGTATAGAGAAGAGCATGTATTTAGCCTTAGTGAACAACAAGAAACTTGTCCGACAGTTTATGTACTATATAGGAGAGGACGTTATTAATATGATCAGGCGTGACGTTGACGGGGCAGTTGACGCATCGGATGTCAGAACTATATTCTATTAGGTTATGGATGATAAGGTAACCGCACGTCGAACTAGATCACTAACTCAAAATATAGGGTAACGACGGTGCTGGCATGAATTGCGGCATAACCAATAAATTTGACGTGGAATCATAGGATAAAATCACATCATGTCAGTTTCCCGAGTAAATCGATATCGATAGACTATTTACAGAACGGTTACGTCGATTCAGGAGAATGACGCCTTCGGGGCCTAGATGGCCACACATGTCAAGACAGATCACAGGGAAACTAATATTGTCGTATCTTGCGGCATCTAACGATACCCAGTTTTCAATATCCATCCTACGATCCGATATCCTGGAGTGTCTTTCAAATTAAGATCGAAGTTGTTGAAAGATCTTTCATAAGGTATATACGACTCCCAAAGCCGTTAGCTAGATCAGCGGTAATTGTGGCTAGAATTAAGTACTGCTGTGAGCGAGACTGCGAATAAACCAAGGATCTTAACAGTGCTAAGTGCGCCACGCAGTGGTTCTTCTGCACTGTGTAGGTTACTGGCCGCACTCGGACTGAATTTTGGCGAAGGAAAGATGTTGCTGGAAGCAAACCGATTCAACAAATATGGCTATTTCGAGAGACCAGAGATTCTCGCTATAAATGATGAATTGATAAGGAAGTCTCGACCAAGTGAAGCAGAATCTTTGCTGTTGAATGTGGAAATTGGTGAGCAGGAACTAGCTTCGTTGTTGATAAATGCTTTTTGGTCAACATGCCACCAGCCTTTGAGCGCCGAAACACCAGAACTGTTAGATATTGTCAAAAACGCAATTAAAGACTGTCAGTGGATTAGCGACACTAAACGAAATCTAGCGTGGAAAGATGCGAGATTTTGTATGACATGGAATGTGTGGCAATCTAGTCTCGATATGTTGCCAATAATAATATGGAGAGATCCTTCTGAATCGGCAAAATCAATAGAAAAGACGATGGGAATACCGTTCAAAATTAGTCAATGGCTTTGGCTTTATTACACACGGGCCGCCTTTTTAGTGACCGAAGGTCACGACAGGTTGATCGTACGTCAGGCAAAGATGATTGCGGCACCTGATAATACTGCGGAAGAAATCTGCCAGTTCCTATTATCCAATGGTTATGATATTAGTTCGGACTATAGTAGTGCCGGCAAGGTGATCGACAAAACCGCTATCACATCTGCTCACAATCCGGAGAATATCGCCTCCGAAGTAAAGGAATTTCAAGAATGGCTTCACGCGGGGGCATCTGGTAGCCCGCCCATAGCCCCTGAGCCAGATTATCCAGAAGATTGGGTGCCGTTGATAACGGTTATAAACAGATATAAAAAGAGAAGTAGTCTATTGCGTGAGAGATTAAGAGCGGCCGACCACAAGCTTGATCGGATACGAAATATCCCTGGATATACATTTATTGGCAGAATTATCTGTATGTATTCCAAGTTGTTCGGGAAAGTTAAGATTTGAGAGACTGTAAATTAAATTGTGTAACTGCTTATAGGCCGATAATCTCTATGATAAAGGAGAAGGTAAATGAGCAAAACCGAGATACCAGAAGATA
>JAOTWM010000544.1 GCA_029862885.1 Gammaproteobacteria bacterium | reverse complement strand
GACGACGGCACCTGCAATTCCAACGGCGAGCACACCGAGATACATTAAGTTGGCCGGATTACCCTCATTGCCAATAATGCCAACGGCAAGGTTAACCCAGATTAGAAGAAGCGCCGCCGCTACCGCAATTGCGACGGCGGCTCGGTACGCGAAGCTACCCGCTTTCCGTGCTATCAGCTCAAACGTGAGACCGGCACCTAATAGGAGAACGCCGGCGACAGCGAAATCTGCCAGATCCCAGACCACTTCATCGGTGAACCGCATAGCAATCAAAGGTAGCAACAGAATGAGCGCTGTCGTGAGCAGAATGCGGACAAGCGCCCTGTATCGCGTAATGATGAATGTCATGTTCTCTCCTATCGCTCCTGCGAATGTTTCGGCGAACATCCAGAGAGCGAATCTGAATAGTCTTTTTTCTTCCTCCGCGCGCTCTCGGAGAAGGTCATTAAAGGTCTGTTCCATCGGTTCTGAAAAGCGATCGTGGTACGCCTTTGGGTAGAGACGAAGCAGTACCGCGTACCAGCTTCGAAATCGTCGTATTGACTTGTCAGTTGCCATAGGCAAACGTACTCGGCGAAAGCTGTTTTCGTTTGGCGACCGCTACAACCTCGCGGTATCGCTGCAATTCCGCCGCCAGCGCCCTATGGCCGAGGCCGGTAATCTTGTAATAGACTCGCCGCTCGTCGTCCATTTCAGGGTCTATCTTATTGTTGCTCTCGCGTAACAATCCGGCGTCGATCATGCGACGAATCGATCCGTAAAGCGTACCCGGCCCCATGTTTACTTTCCCCTTCGAATCCGACTGTACCTGCTTCATGATTCCGTAGCCGTGCCGCTCTTGCGTAGAAAGCGCAAGGAGAATATGCAGCACTGCGGGAGTTAGGGGCGCATTGGTTCTAGTCTTTGCCATGCGCCAATACTATATCCGTCACGGATATAGATCAAGTGATGGTCTTGGAAGCGCCGCCCGCCGGGCCGGTCGCACGCGCGAGCGACCGGAATCGGTCAATAGCGGCCACTTGATACCTACAGAGGATCAAATCCCAAGCTCTCTCGGACTGTTTGAGCCGGGCGCGGCGGATTTGAATCCAGGATGCTATTGACGGCCGAAACGAAACCCTCGTCAAACTCACCTCGTCCGGTGCGGTTTTTCCACCAGGATCTCGAAAAGTCGGTGGATAGCACGGCTGGTATGGCCGAATGGTATGTGCGCCAGGATCTCTCATCGATGACGCCATTGACGTACTGTAGATATTGATTCTCGCGCGAGCGCACAAGGCTGAGAATATTGGTATGGAGCCGAACAAGGTCTTCATCGGACAACTCCCCGTCACCTGATCGACCCGTGTACATAAATTGATAATCGGATAGTTGGCGGATCAGCTCCATATCATCCTGGAGCATCGTTTGACGGACACTTGCTTGGACGGCTGCTGTGTTTTGTTGAGTCTGAATAGCCAAATATCCCAATGTCACCACGATGGCGATGGCACTTACCAACTCTGCAAGCGCCGAAAGTTTCTCAAGTTTCATTAGCCCCCCGTTTTTTTGTTTCTAGGGGACATTATGCACGGCAACTTAGCTGGAACACGACCGTCTGCTTTTGGCTAATAGCAGCCTCTCGGTAGTTTAGCAGCCCACGGGCTGCTTACGGCCAAAAGCGGATTACTCTCCACTTGTTGTTATGTCTTTTCCAGCCTCTCGAATCTCCTCGCAGAATGAGTCTCGATATACATCGCAATTTTCAAGCAACTGCCGCCCCCATTCCGGAATCCTTGTCAACGTCATTTCCAGTTCGCGACGATTAGACTGCCATTGCTCCTCTGTGACAAACCCGCTGGTGAACTGGTAGTGCATATTTTCTATGTAGACCAATGTCGCGTTCCAACGACTTCTTAGTACGACAATCTCCTCGGGGGTCAGCCCGTCGAGGGATTCGCCTCCAATAATCGCCTTGGCCCAGGCCGATTGAAGAGCCTCAGACTCAAGTGGAGCCATTCGAAGGTGCATGCTCGAATCTGCGCGGGCCTGATAAGCAGCGGACAGGGCAATTCTCTGCGATTGCCGCATTTCCAAACCGACGAATATTAGCGACGCGACCACCGCAAAAATGCCGACGACTTGCATCCAATCGTTGAGTTTTGCCGAGTCCATAAACAAACCTGTCGAAAGTAGGAACGGCCGCTTTGGGTCATAAGCGGCCTCTCATCAGTTTAGCAGCCGAGCGGCTGCTTTCGGCCAAAAGCAGCCCCAGCATTAATGCCAAGTTCGACCGTGATCGATTTATTCGCGGACGACCAAGAAAACCATGACTAAGATTATTTAGGGTCGCTCTTAGCAAGATCTCCAAATACCGTATTTTTCCATGCATGCCGGCTTAGCCAGAGCGGCATGTCGGGTATTCCCTGTAGCGCGTCTGCTAGGGGATCACAAGCGAACACAGGTATGTGGAACATAGCCCGTCAGGGCTTATGTTAACTTGTCGAATTTTGTCAAATCCGGTAGCCTTCAGCAGATTAAATAAGAGTGAATAAACGATGTATCTCACCACCGATGTCGCCGATGCCTCTGGGCTCGCTCATCGGTTTGTCCAAGGTCGCCATCTCACCGGAGGCAGCGCAATGAAAAGAAATAACTCCTTCACGATTGCAAAGAAATACGGGTCAGTTTTCTTATTGGTCGCGGGCTGCGGAATGAGCGGCATTGCGAACGCATGCTCTACTGATGGTTATATTGGCAGCATGAATGTATTCGCGGGCAATTTTGCGATCCGCGGTTGTGCATTCGCGCACGGCCAAGTGTTGCAGATTTCCGAGAATACGGCGCTGTTCTCGATTCTCGGCACAACCTACGGCGGTGATGGCCGCATCACCTTTGCTTTACCTGACACCCGTGGCCGCAGCGTCATTGGCGCGGGCACGGGTCCTGGACTGTCGACGGTTGAGTTGGGTCAGAGGGGCGGCGCGGAGTCCGTTACGTTGAGTGTAGCTAATCTGCCGGCGCACAGTCATACAGCGGCAACGATTCTGGACTTGTCCGGAATGGAGGCTGCGTTGAACGCTTATGAAAAACCGAGCGGACCGTCGGGGTCGGGTATCGAGCAATACATCGATGCGAAGAAGACGATTTTTACTGACGCGGTTCCCAACGTAGTACTGTCTCCAATGTCAATAGACATCATACAAGGTAGTTCCACTGCAACGACGACCGTTGGCGATACAGGCAGCGGTGATCCGATTAACGTGCGGAACCCCTATATCGGCATGAATTGGCTGATACAGGTCACAGGTATTTTCCCGTCGCGTAACTAGCTACAGACTCACGACCGGTATTTTCGCTTTGGTACCGGAATAGTGGGCCAAATCATTGGCTCAAGTCATTGATGGCGCATCGGAATCGTGCGTTAAGTAGCGTTGTTGTGCTGATGACTTTCGCTGTTTCTGCCCAGCCGCTAGAC
>JAOTWM010000543.1 GCA_029862885.1 Gammaproteobacteria bacterium | reverse complement strand
GCACGCTGAAGAAACGGACTACGAGTTTGGCGGCCACGTCAAAACACGCCTTCTTGGCGACCGGTTCCCTGGTGACAGTATCTTTAATCAACTGGCCGGCTCGAGTGCGGTCGATGTCGAGAGCGACTTGCGCCTCGACTTTAAAGCAAGCAAGGCATCGTGGAGTTTTGACGCGGCCTGGCAATTATTCGCAGGTTACGGTGACCGCATCGAATTCACGAGATCAATTCCTGACAATGTGAATATTTTTGGCGGTCGCTTGCCGAACGATGACCGCAGGTTATTCAACCTGACCTCCGTCATCGAGGATGACGGCAAGTTTGCCGCAGTGCATCGCCTTGATCGCGCCTGGCTTGGCCACACCAGCGACAAGACCGTGTTACGTTTCGGTCGACAGGCGATTTCCTGGGGTAACGGCCTCATTTTCTCGCCAATGGATATCGTCAATCCGTTCGATCCCACTGCAGTGGACACTGAGTACAAGGCGGGTGACGACATGCTCTACGGCCAGTACCTTCGGGACGACGGCGACGATGTTCAGGCAGCGTTGGTTTTCCGGCGAGCTATCGCGAGTGGGGATCCCGAGACTGACGAGGGAACCGCCGCGGTCAAGTATCACGGCATCCTGGGCGAATCGGAATACGATCTGCTTATCGCAAAACACCACGACGAGAGAACCTATGGTGTAGGAGGCAACCGGGGTCTCGGTGGCGCGGTCTGGCGCGGTGATCTGATAGTTTCCGAGACGGCTTCCGGCACGAAGGTTCAGCTTGTCACGAACCTGAGTTACTCATGGGTCTGGGGTGGCAAAAACGTAAGCGGTGTCGTTGAATATTACTTCAACGAATTTGGTCAGCAGGCTGGGCACTACGACCTGGCGAGCATTACGCAAAACACTGACTTGCTGGAACGGCTGGTTCGTGGCGAGACGTTCACGCTTGGACGCAATTACCTCGCCGGTGGTCTGACGATCGAGTTGACTCCTTTGTGGACCATCACACCGAACGTTTTTGCGAATATGGGCGATAATAGCGCGCTCGTTCAGATTGTCAGCAAGAATAACCTGAGTCAAAACATGGAATTCCTAGGAGCACTAAACGTTCCAGTGGGGCCCTCGGGATCGGAGTTTGGTGGCATCGGATCCGACCAGGCCGGCGTCTATCTCTCAACTGATATGTCGCTGTTCGCGCAGCTCGCGTGGTATTTTTAAACTGCGGTACCGGAGTTAGCTTAATTGCGGTACGTGCTGCTTGATGTTATTCAACTCTCTTCCTCGTAAACTGTGCTACGTTCGTTTTTTGCTAGGGAGCGAGTCGCTCGATCTTCCACGCATTGTCCTCGCAACTGTAGAGAAAGCGGTCATGAAGACGATTCGGTGCCCCTTGCCAAAATTCGAAAGTGATCGGTCGGACCCGATACCCACCCCAGAAAGAGGGTAGGGGCACCTTGCCGTCGGCAAATTTATGTTTCATTTCATCGAACTTCTGCTCGAGGAGTGTCCTCGATGAGATGATGTGACTCTGCTGCGATACCCAGGCACCGATTTGGCTGCCACGCGGACGCGTGAGAAAGTAGCGCAGGCTCTCTCGGTGGGCTACCCGTGCCGCGGTGCCGGCGATCACCACTTGGCGCCCAAGTTCTGACCACAAGAACAGCAGTGACACATGGTTGTTTTGAGCGATCTGGTGCGCCTTGACGCTTTCTAAGTTGGTAAAGAAAACAAGGCCATCCGCGTCGAGATATTTCAATAGCACCGTTCGCTGCGAGGGCTCGCCCTCGGCGGAGACGGTCGCGAGACTCATCGCATTCGCTTCGAGGATGCCCGCGGCGGTCGCTTGTTGGAACCACAGCTCGAACTGGTCGAACGGATTTGGCATTAAATTTTCTAGCCGGAGGCCACTTTCCGTGTACTCGCGGCGCAACTCGCTAATATCCATAAGCTAACGATCACTCCGAATGCTTCTTCGTCCTGGCCCGGATATTTCCCGAAGGCGGACCATGCACCAAAAATTAGGCGTTGTATTCGTCACGATCCTCTTTGATCCATAACTACGGCTATGCATCGGACAAACGATCGCACCGATTACTTAAGCCCTGATCCGCTTTCCGTCCGAACCCTTCATGAATTATCCGGGCTAGCCGGCCTGGCACGACGACAAGCAAAGGCCTCTTCGTCGTTAACGTCCACCCCGTAAGGGTACGACATCGGTGGTGAGGAGGTGAAATCCTGCCCACGATTGCGGCGAGGCCAATCACATCGAGGACCAACAAGACAATCATTAATTGACAAGCCGGCGATCAGGAACAGTTTTGGGAAATGCACCGCGTGTTGTTCGAGAAGTCCGATGAGTGGGCGAACGACGATGCGGAGCAAATGTTGGTGGCGTTGGCCGAGCAGTTGCCGCTCGATATCCCGCCCTTCTTAGATTGCTTCAACAGCCGGAAGGGCTTAGAACGTGTGCTACAGGATTTGTACGACGCCCAGGGCGTGATCCGCAGCACGCCCACCTTCATCATTCTCCAGGACGGGCGCGGGGCGACTTTGCGCGGTGCTTAACCCGCCGAGCAGCTTCTTGCGATATTGTCTAAGCGGCTCGAGGCGAGTGCCTCCGAAAGCACTGAGAAGGAATAACCGTAGAATTTCGGTAAGCCCAAACGCCATACTCACAGTGAGGCACGGATAAATTTCCATCGCGGGTGTTTCTGGGTCTGGCGTCACAGGTTCGGAACGGATCGGCATAGACTTGTCTCCACGCATGGGCCAGGCGTGCGAGTTAGGATGTGACTACGCACCAGAGCACTTCTTATCTTCCTTTTCGGAAAAACTTAACGCCTAATTTGATTGCGAGTATGAACCCGCGTCCCCTACACGCGATCGGCAGGTGGGTGATATGATCTAATATTTAACATTACTAATGGTACGTATCTCTTTGAATAATAAATTATATAGTTGAATGGGATTGTGGTTATTTCGTACCATAAATCCGATCCCCGGCATCCCCGAGCCCGGGCACGATGTAGCCGTGATCGTCGATGGCGGCAGTGTATAACTCGACATCGGGATGGATTTCATTGAAGGCCTTTATGCCCTCCGGAGCCGCTAGCAGGCACACGAATTTCATTTGTTTGACGGCCCCTTGTGTAAGGCGATGCACGGCGGCAATGGACGTAATCTCAATACACCTGTATTTAAACGAGGATACTGAAGGATTATTCTCTTCGGAATTACTTCATGCAACGAAGCCCGGTGTAGTCATAGTAAACACCGCTCGCGAACAGCTTTTAGGTGAGACTGCCCTAATTGAGCTACTCAAGTCGGGTCATGTGGGAGTGGAGTGCTCCCTAAACTTTGGTCCAAGGTTATGTTAGGTTTTTCTCAGGTTGAGGAGAACCAAGATGAAGAAGAGTCATTATACAGAAGAGCAGATAGTATTGATTTTAAGGGAAGCGGAATTGAC
>JAOTWM010000542.1 GCA_029862885.1 Gammaproteobacteria bacterium | reverse complement strand
ATAGGATTCTGCGGCCAGGCGGGGATCGCTCGCATCATAAAACAGCCGTTTGCCATGCAGGACTGCCGCATCCAGACTCTCGTTTGCCACAGTGCTTATGGTGGTGATTATGTCGACGCTTTCTGCAACACCATTTACCAGATCTGAAATGTCAACCACAGTGACAGAGCGCCCCATAAAGTTATGCACAAAGAGCGTGTATCCGTCGTCGGATATTGCGATGCCCTGCGGCGCGAAGTCCGTGCTGAAGCGTAAGATCTCATCGTGGCCCAACGCATCCACCACTGCGACCTGACGATTACCTTCTAATGCAATGAAAAGGTAGATACCGTACTTGCCGAACGCGCCATTGCTGGCAACGCTCGCGTTGTCATGGTCCACGCGGCCACCCAGATCCTCCTGCCCGGTAAATGGATCAAACACAGAACTCACAGCGCGCACGGTGTGATCATGATCTAATGGCAGATTATTTCGACTGCTACCGCGTAAAATATTGTCCTGCTTCGAGGGAACCCACGCCGTCAAACCGGTCGGCGAGATTATCGCCGGCCCAAGATAGTTGGGAAAGCCCGGACCGGTGTGCTCTGCGGCCAGTCGATTACTGTGTTGCAATACAATAGTATCTGTCTGTTGCATTGCTGCTGCGTCAATTACGACGACTTCGCCGCCGACCGGGTCACCGAGAATCTCTGTCTGCGGTGCGATAGTAGACTCGCCCGGGAACGGTGGGCTTATAAACCGAGATACGAATAATTTGCTGCTGTCCCCGGTTACCGCTAGGTGCCTTGGTCTCCAACCTACGTCCACGCTGCCCAAGATATCAGCGGCTGCTATGTCCAGCTTGAGCACGAGGCCTGACTCTTCCAGGGCGACAAAGGCAAAACTTCCTGACTCGTCTATGACCAGTCCATGAGGCCTGGAACCAGGAGCGAAGTCACGCCCTTCAACAACTGCCAAAGTACTGCCATCGATGATCGATATGTCATCGCTTTCTTTGTTTGCAACCCACACCATGCCGCCCGGCGTAATCGCCAACGTACGAGGACTATCTCCTACCGTAATCTCTGCGAGTTTGAGATTTGTACTCGCGTCGATAACGGTGACTGTGTCATTGTCCGGATTGACGCTCCAGACTCTTGGCGATCCACTGTTGTTGTCGTACAAAATTGGCGTGGAAGACCGTGGCGCGTTCGTAAGGAGTATTGGGTAAACCGCTTGGACGAACTGGATCGTCTGCTCATTGCCATTGACGTCACGAACAATCAAAGTCACATAATAACGACCGGCTTGCGTGTAATTGTGAGATACAGTGGGTACCGGGCTAAATGCGGTCTGCGGTGAACCATCGCCGAACGACCAGCTGTACTGCAAGCCTGTACCGGTTGCAGAAGCCGAAAATTCCACCGGCCCGCCACCCGATTGGGGCGGAGCAACTATCGGATCAACGACCAGCGATTCACCGCCGTAGCCCACAGCAAGTGACCAGGCTTCTATATCATGATAATTGCTCGTGCTACCTGTCGCCGCAGTGAATCCGAAGTAGCCGCGGGAGCCGATTATCGCCGGAAGATCCAGTGAGGGAATCGTCAGGATTGGCAGCGCTGGCTTTGCGTCGCTGGTATTCTGACCGAGATATATCTCCAGATTATCGCTATTTCCATCATAGTCAATCCACAGAACATGAGAATTTCCGTCCTCCAAATCGAACGGCGAAAAAACGCTGCCGACATGATTATTTGTGTTACCTGCAACTGTAACTGCGATGTGATTATCATCGGGATCGCCACCACTGTCCTGCCAATAATCGATCTCGATGGCGAGGCTGTTACCGACACCTCCGATGCCAAGACCTGCGTCGCCGCCACCGATCTCGCCAGAGCCGTTGCCCTGCACTACGAATGCCAGCCCGGCGGCGCCATCCTGACTGCCGTGCGCTCTCCATTCAGCGCGTGTAGAGAAAGACGTATTCCCGCCAATACTGACCGGAATTCCATAGTAAGCACTTCCCGTCTGACCGCCTGCGTTATCAGTCAATCGCAAAACGTTGCCCACACCGTGGGCATCTCCATTCAGGACGAAGCTTGCGAGATCGCCAAGCGTGCTGAATGCAAATTCAAGCGTCGACTGTTCTGGCGGATCATCCAGATTTGGGGACCGCACCTGCACTACATGCGCAACGGATGGAGTTCCTTGTGAATTCATTGCGAACAGCATCCAGTAGCCAGGCGTAAGAACATTCGGATTGCCGTTTGCGGTCAACTGATAGTCGCCGCTGGGGCCACTGAAAGTTGTCTCCAATTGCCGCAAGTCCGTGTTAACGGCGTGCGTCGTTGACGACATCTTGATCAGGCTGAATCGCTCTATGTTCGTATCTGTTCGAACATCGAACACATCTCCTGGCCTGATCGCAGCAGGCGCCGAAAGAATTGTTGGCCTGATCGCCGGACTGCCATCAGCGTTAAACAGGTAAGGTGGCGAGTACACCTGTCCGTCGGCGTGATCAGCCGCACAATTGCAGAGACCGCCACCGGCGGACAGCACTGTGCCATCGGTAAGCAACAGCGCAACTGAATGATAATTCCGCGGCACCGACGCGGCAGCGAGTTCGCGCCACACGCCAGTCTGAGGGTTCCATAATTCTGCCGCATAGATCGATCCACTGTCATTGAACTTCAAGCCCGACGTGTTACCGCCGACAACGAGCACCTCTCCGTTAGGCAGTACGACACCATTGTGAAATTTGCGAGCGTTATTCATGTCGCTGGTGGCCGTCACAACAGGGGACGGTCCCGTTATGTCTATCGTGATTGCCTTGTTGCTGCTAGCCGTAGCGGTACCGGTCATCCAGCCGCCAGCCGTAAGCAATTTCCCCTCCTCGTACATAACCGAGGTCCCGTGTTTCGGGTACCAATCAGAAAACTGCGGACCAACAGGCGTGGCTGTTCCAAGGCCGCTGGTATCGATGAAATGCATCTGCGGCGTCGGACCCGAGTGAAAGATCTGGCCATCAGGGGCCAGATGAAAAAGTGGCCACCAGTTTCTTTCGCCATAGCTGCTATCGGGATAGTCCAGAATCATGGGATTGAAATTCAGGCCCGTCTCAAGCTGCCACGTACCGGTACTGGAGTCGTAAGACTCTCCTGTATTACCGCCTCCGCTGCCAATAGCTGTGAATACAGTGCCATCGGCAAGCGCGACTGATGTGGGATACCACCGACCCTGGTTCATGATATTGAGGGGAACCCACTGGTCTGTCGTGAAGTCGAATACACTCGTCCACGGACTATTACCGCTATTGCGACCACCCGAAACGAATGGCTGACCGTTTTCGAGCATCACGACATGCGCGCAGAACATGTCGTGAGTGGGGTGATCGATCTCGGTCACGATACCTGTCTCAGGGTCCCAGACGCCGGTGAAGGTGAATTCCGGCCGACCACCGGGAAAACTAAATCTCTC
>JAOTWM010000077.1 GCA_029862885.1 Gammaproteobacteria bacterium | reverse complement strand
TCTGTTAACACGATTCCCGCTGGGCCGTCCCAGGGCTCGCAATGCATTGAGTTATAACGGTGAAATGCGCGCAGATCCTGATCCATCGTCTCCACGTTTTGCCACGCTGGGGGCACCAATAGCTGCATCGCCCTGAAGATGTCAATTCCCCCGGCGACCAGCACTTCCAACATATTATCGAGACTGCAAGAGTCGGAGTCCCCAGGACGTACGAACGGCATAGTTGTGCCGAGATGCTCAAATACCGTCGAATTAAGTTTTCGGCTCCGTGCGGCGGCCCAGTGTCGGTTCCCCTGTATCGTATTTATCTCTCCATTGTGAGCAAGCAACCGAAATGGCTGCGCCAGTCGCCAACGCGGCGAGGTGTTTGTAGAAAATCGTTGATGAAAGACGCATAACGCACTCTCCATCCGCGGATCACTCAAATCTGGGAAGAAGACGGAAAGATTGTCCGGCATCACCATTCCTTTGTACGAGATCACTCGGCCCGACAGGCTGGCAACATAAAATTGATCATCGCTCGCATCGACGCGGTCCTCGGCACGTCGACGCGCCAAGAATAGATGACGCTCAAACTCGGACCCATCCATATCGTGCGTGGCATTCACGAATACCTGGCAGATCACCGGCTTTGACGTCCGCGCCTCATCCCCAAGCGCCGTGTCGTCGACAGGCACGTCGCGCCACCCCAGCACCGCCAGTCCAACATTCCGCAATTCTGCTTCAATGACCTCACAGGCCCGCTTGCGCAACTCAAGCCTCGGATGCAGGAACACCATGCCGATGGCATAATGCCGGCCTAGCGCCAGGCCGAGTTCGTCTGCAACTGCGCGCATAAACGTGTCGGGCGTCTTGAGCAGCAGCCCGCAGCCGTCGCCAGTCTTGCCGTCCGCTGCAATAGCACCGCGATGGGTCAGACGGGCCAGTGATTCGATCGCGGCCGACACCAAGCGATGGCTACCGCGTCCATCCATCTGCGCGATCAGGCCGAAGCCACAATTATCCCGCTCGAATCGATGTTGATATAGACCGTGAGTCACTGTTTCACCAAGGAGTTAACGTGCAGCCCATTAATCACCACAACCAAACCGCGGTACAGAACTGCGAACAAACGTCTTTATAATTTAGACACCGTAACCGTCTGTGAAATTCAGCACTTGACAGTCCCGGCCCTTATTAATACGAGCGATTCAGTATACGTTCGACGTTATGCAGTTTCAAACTTGGACCGGCATAGCGAACCGACAAGGGGAGTAATGTGGAGTATGCGTGGAAATTGCACGCTGGGTTTGCGGCTCGACGTTCCATGCATTGAATGTTTTCCTACGCTACGAAATTTTGGGAACCTCCGAATACGTCCAAATCGATGACCTTGGGTCTAAAATAACCAATCTCTGCGTTGCCTACAATTCACGCCTCGATGTCGATGATTTTGGGCCCCAAATTCATCCACCCAGACTCGGATAGAGGTGCCGTAGATCGTTATTCTGATGAACGCACGAGCCGCGGATTCCAGAATACCATCCCTTTCTCTTTTTTCTCAACAAGCAATGAATTCGGATTCCATTGCTTACTTTGATCAAAATAACCTTCTTTCATAACTCTAATGGTGACGGACTCAGCACTTCGCAATTGACGGTCGCTTAGTGTGCGCGTTGTCGACAATGGGGTATTACCAACAAAAATCCAATCCGACGAGTCACCGATTTGCGAAGATTTGATCTGCAACAAAACATAAGCCCCGAGAGGGTCCGACTGGATTGTAAACGGCACGGCACGAGTCGACGCACATCCGGTGGCGAGTGCCATCAACAATACAATGATGCTCAACGCCAGTGAACGTGATGGGATTTTGCACATTTCTATTGCCCTTCTTTTTGAAGTTCGATTTCGACAAACTGTGGGTCATTCAATGCCGACTTTTTTGTGTTATGACGCATCGTCAACCAAAAGGATGAGGTTTTGTCCTGAAATCCGGATTTTTGCAGTCGTATATTTATGAATTTGCGTTGCTCCGACGATTCCCTCCACCATACTTTTACGGGCGTCACGCCGAGTACCGTATCGTCGTTTAGGTTGACCACTTCAGCCCCTTGCGGATTCGAATTGATATAGGCGGCTCCGTGATTTTGCGCACACCCTGCTATCAACACTGCCCATAATCCAAAAAATATCGTTAGTTTTGTCATGTCGCAACTTCGCACTGTTCACTAATACCCCGGTTATTCTCCGATAGATTCTCGATAGATGTCCAGTAAATCCTGACTGCCGGCACCGGCCCCCGCGGTGCATTGCCTATTTCGAAAACCGGCAGACTTTCAGTCATCGGGCACTGATGGATTCGGTATCGCGCAGCTGCTCTATGGCGGTCTTTATCACATCCGCGGGATAATCGGACACAATCCGTGCATCACCGACTGTTTTTAACAAAATCAATCGCAACGTACCCCGACTAACTTTCTTATCTACTGCCATAAGCTCGATGAGCCTGGCCGCCGTCAACTCGACAGGCGCGCGAATTGGTAATCCGACACGCTGAAGGAGATTCTCAGTACGCAAATAGTCCGCGCTCGATAACCAGCCCATAAGATTCGATACGCGCGCGGCTATAACCATACCTGCCGCAACCGCTTCACCGTGTAACCACGCACCATAGCCCTGACCCGTCTCAATCGCGTGTCCGAACGTATGGCCGAAATTTAGGATCGCCCGCACTCCGCGTTCGCACTCGTCTTCACTGACAATCGCTGCTTTGATTTGGCACGATCGTTCGACCGCATAGCTCAATGCAGCCGAATCTCGTGTCAACAGTGCATCGACATTGGCCTCGAGCCAGTTCGCGAACTCGGGGTCTCGTATCAGACCGTACTTAATGGTCTCGGCCAAACCTGCACGAAGCTGGCGATCATCGAGAGTCGATAACGTATCCGTGTCGGAAATTACACACACGGGTTGATGAAACACGCCGATCATGTTCTTGCCATACGGGTGATTTACCGCGGTCTTCCCACCGACAGCCGAGTCGACCTGCGCCAATAACGTAGTGGGTATCTGTATGTACGGAATTCCACGTTGATAACAAGCGGCGGCAAATCCAGCAATGTCGCCAGTGACTCCTCCTCCCAGCGAAATTACTGTAGTCTCACGATCGCAGGGGACGGCAATCAACGCGTCAAATATCGTCGCGGCCGTATCGAGGGTTTTGTGGCTTTCGCCGTCTGCCAGAATTTTGCTGTAGACGTCCAGGCCCCGCAAAGACTCCAACAACTGGTCTAGATACAGCGGCGCGACAACGTCATTGGTGATCACAAACACCTTGGTCCCGGTTACATGACGACGCAAACGCTCCGATTCCGCAAGCAGTCCCGGGCCAATATAAATAGGATAGTGGCGTTCGTGGGGAAGGTTGACGACAACCTCCTTCACAATTCACCTACTTTTTCTACTAATTCGCGAGCCACAGCGGCGGCTGGTTGGCGTTCGATTTCGACCGTGATATCCGCTTCCTGGCGATACAAAGGCTCGCGCTCTGCCATTAAGGCTTCTAAAATTTCCCGCCGCGCGCCATTTTGTAGCAACGGCCTATTCTTACTGTGACGGGTGCGCTCGTACTGCAGATCGACCGAGGCGTGGAGATAGACTACGACGCCTGTGCTGCGTAATAGCTGTCTGTTCTCTTCACGCAGAACTGCACCGCCTCCGGTAGCAACCACAACATTTTCGCGCGCGGTCAGCTCCCGCAACATTCCCGATTCGCGATCCCGAAAACCAGCCTCGCCCTCAATGTCGAAAATTAGGGTGATACTGACGCCGGTTCGCTGTTCGATCTCGCGGTCGGTATCGACAAATTCCATGCTGAGCTGTTGGGCAAGCAGCCGACCGATTGTGGTCTTGCCAACACCCATGGGTCCAATTAAATAAACGTTGACTGGCATCGCTTAAGTACTAAGAGGATCGCGCGGATACTAAACCGGCATGCCGATAATGCCGCGCAAATAATGTCACGATGCCCGCACCGCATACGCGGTGCGGGCATCATCGCCGAGAAATGGGCCGTGTCGTTCGACGAGGTATTACTGAATATTCAACGCCGGATCTATTATCCGAGGTGTGAGAAAAATCAGTAACTCGGATCGGTCTTCGGTACGGGTCGTCTTCTTGAACAGGTTTCCGATCAACGGTATATCACCCAAAATCGGCACCTTAGATACATTTTCAAGTTCGTCTTGCTCGTAAATTCCGCCGATCACAACAGTCTCGCCGTTGTCTAGTAATACTTGCGTTTGGATTTGCTTGGTATTCAACGTGTCATCGTTGGCCGTCAAGAATGTGTCCTGTGTAATAAATACATCCAGCACCACGCGATCGTCTGGGGTAATCTGTGGGGTGACTTCCAAACCCAGCACCGCCTTCTTGGTGACGACACTACCCACGCCCAGCACACTGGTAGTGAACACCCGCTCTTGGCCTTGTTCGATGCGGGCCTTCTGCTGATTGGCGGTGATCAAACGTGGACTTGCGACAATTTTACCTTTGCCCGTCGCCTCCAACGCCGAAATTTCCAGATTGATCAGGTGCAGGAAGCCGGAACCCAGTTTAGCGATCGACAAGGCGTAGGACGCCGCGTTGTCTCCACTGAGACCGGCCGCCGCCAAATCAACGTTCAACCCATCGGTATTCGCAATAATAGTGTTGTCGTTGAGAATCGGCACCGCACCTTCGAGACTACCGGTCTGTACAGCCGTGCCAATATTCCCGGTCGAGCCCGGAATCTGTGCGTCCTGCGTCAAGCGCTGAAACCCAAGTCGTGCACCAAGGGTGCGGCTGAAATCGTCATTAGCTTCGACGATACGGGTTTCAACTAAAACCTGACGCACGGGTTTATCTAATTGTGCGATGAGTTTACGGACCTCCCTAATCTTGCCGGCCGTATCCTGGATCAGCAGGGTATTGGTCCGTCTATCTACCGTCACGTTTCCCCGCGCCGACAAAAGTGAGTTGGCTTCGGTTTCGATCTGACCCACGCTGACACTGCCAAACAAGGACTGCTGAACACCGGTTTCAACAGCGCGCACTGATTTTAGGATCTTGGCTATAGCACCGGCCTTCGCATAGTTAATCTGGATCAACTCGGAAACCAACGGCTCGAGTTCTCGCACTTCCTTGCTGGCTTCAAGTTGCTGACGCTCTAGAGCCTGAACTTCAGCGGCCGGCGCAACCCATACCACATTGCCCTTCTGCCTCATCGCCAAGCCTTTAGTCTGCAAAATAATATCCAGCGCTTGGTCCCATGGAACGTCTTGCAAGCGCAATGTCAAATCACCCGACACGGCATCGCTGGTGACGAAATTTAGCCCAGTAAAGTCGGCGATGACCTGCAACGCAGCTCGTACGCTGATCTTCTGGAAATTCAACGAAAGTTTTTCGCCAGAGTATCCGAATTCATCGACCTCGACTTCGTCTTCGGACACTACGATAGGAGCAACCTGGATCGTAAATACGTTTCCGGCTTGGAACGCTTGCTGCTGATACTGACCCACTGGGGTTACAACCATTCGCGTATTTTTACCTTGACCAAACGTGTCAATGGTCTGCACCGGGGTTGCGAAATCTACCACGTCGAGTCGCCGTTCCAATTCTTCGGAGACCGCGGTATTAAGGAAATCGACAATGATCTCACCGGCTTCTTCGCGAATATCGATTCCTACTGAGGTATCGGACAGATCCACGATAATCCGGCCCGCTCCCTCCTTGCTGCGCCGAAAATCGATTCGGTTGATGCTGTGCTTTAATGGTCGCTCCGACGCGCTCGCAAAATGCTTCGATTTCTTACTGGTGGGGCTGGCTACATCCGAACTCGCACTGGCAACGATTAGCGTCATTCCACCTTCATGAATCTTACTTTCGTAAGACACCGAACGGACCAAATTCAAGACGATCCGAGTACGTCCGTTGGTACTGACGGCAACAATACTATCAACCGCTCCCTTACCCACTCGTACTACATTATCCACAAGCTCGCTAGCAGTATCGAAAAAATCCAGAGCGACGCGAGGCGGCTTGTTAGTACTGAAATTCCCCGGCTCCTCCGGCGCGCGGTCCATACGCAAGTCGATCTGGATACGACCACCCGGCAAGGGGCTGTACGTAATTTCTCGTAACACATTCGGGTTTTCCGACGCAGAATCGTCAGACATCGATTCGGTTGCGGCCGACGTCGTGCTCGCGGCTGCAGTCACGGCCACTTGCGCCGCAGCAAGCGCCGCGATGCGATAGCCGTACTCCGACTCAGTAACCGCAATTTCTCTTGGCTCTTGCAGCAAGATATCCACATGCACTCGCTGGCCATCGTCAGATAGATAGGGAAAAATTCCTTTCACGACACCACGACCTTCGACATCCACAGCGTCACGGCCGAGCGTGGTTTGGTCAAAGCTGATTCGCTGGCGGGTGCCTCCATCCAACACGGTTGTTTGATATGTCGGTTGTCCATCTAACCGGAGAGCCACGGCGGCATCGCCATCACCCTCCCAAGACAACGAACTCAACTCTGCAGCCCCACATAATACTGGCACAGAAAAGATGACTAAGCCGCCCCAGAAGTAGTTAAATCCGTTCCGAATAGCGCTTTGGACTGCCCCGAGTTTGCTGTTCATGATTGGTTATCAGGCCCGTGCGTAGGTCGTTTAATTGAGAAATTATTGTAATAACTAAACTAATGCTGCCGATTCTATCCTAGAATGCTGTAGTTCGCGCTCGCTATTGTACGGAAAGGCTCGCGAGCCTTTCCACCCAAGCGCCGTTGGGGTCTTGGACCAACTCTTTTATCGATATTTGCTCTTCCGATATATCGGTGATAACACCATAACTTTGCCCGACATGATTCCCCTCCCGAACGCGATGTACCGTACCGTCTGGAGCACGGAGGATGACCCACGACGACTCGTTCCGGAACAATGTGCCCACCATACGTAATCCGTCCAATGGATATTGTTCTAATGGCTCTTTGCGGCGCGTTTGGTCCGGCGCCTGTCCGGAAGCCGCCGGTGGCTTCTGCTTTATGAGATTACTGGCCGAAAACGGATCCGCCAGAGTCGTTGCTGCATATACAAAAGTCTCACTCGGCCTAATTTGCGGTAATGATTCTATCTTAGGCTTACGATTCTTGTACAAGTTCTCGGTCCACTGTTGCAGATCGCCCATATCACGCTCGGCGCAACCTGCTGCCAGCATCACGACTGCTGCAAATATTGCCAATGACCTCATCATCTTAATATTCATGTTCATCCGTTACCCATTAACTCTTCTTCTTTTTTCGGACGCGTTTCTTTTTCTTCTTGCCGGCGCTCGCATCACTTTGAGCCTTAATTTCCGACTCATCGAGATAATGATAGGTTTCGGTTATCGCAGACATCGTTAACAGGCCGCCCTTGACATTCGAATTCTTCGACTTTCCGCGGTTGATCGTAATATTCCCGACCGTAACGATCCTCGGCAACGCGGCCAGATCGCTAACGAATTCAGCAAACTGATGGTACGTGCCTTTCACTTTTAAGTTGATCGGTAAAATCGCGTAAAAATCGGCGTTGCGTTTGCTTTGCGGTTTGAATAACTCGAACTCCAGCCCACGTGCTATACCGGCCTGGGTGATATCGATCAACAACTCGGGCACTTCCGTTTGGTTCGGCAACTGCCGAAGCATCACGCCGAAACTTTCCTTCATTTCCTTCATCTGCTCGCGGTAGGCGGGCAAATTGACGGCCAACGCTTTCTTCTTTTCGTAGGTCGCTTTCAACTGCAGTTCCTGCTGCTCAGCCTGCTCCAACACCTTGATTTGATCTTTGATAATGAAGTGGTAACCGGCATATAAGATCCCGGCACACACCACCAACGCACCGACAATCTTTAACCACCATGGCCAGGATGCCGGGTCTTGAAAATCAATTTGGCCGAGATTGTCAAACATCAGCGCTTGCCTCCACTGCGTTTGAATGCGGCTGCCTAGAGTCAGCCTGCGGAGCGGCCTCACCTTCTTTTGGTTTCTTAATAACGGACTGCCTGACCTTCAATGTAAACTTACTGATTCGCGTTCCGCCTTGCGGCGTCACATTAATCACGTCAAGATTCGGTCTGGCGAACCAGTCCGACGCCTCAAGGTTACGCATCAACGTGGAGATGCGTGCATTTGACTGGGCAAAGCCACTTAATACGATGGCTTTGTTCTTCTTCGTTAATGCCGTGAAATACACACCCTTTGGCAGTTTGCGAACCAAGTCATCGAATACATGTACGACTTCGGCGCGATCGCCCTGCAATTGCTGGATCACTTCCATGCGAGCGATTAATCGCTCGCGCTCGGCACGAATAGTGTTGATTTCCTTGATGTCCTTTTCTACTTTAGCAATTTCACGCTGAAGGTATTCATTACGATTGTTTTGGTGATCTATAAGGCCGGTCATATGCCACCATGCATACACTACAGCCAGCCCCATCAGCACCCAAGCTCCGATACTTCCGCTTAAAAACCGGCGATCTTGTTGGCGCCTGCGTATCTCGCGCCAAGGCAGTAGATTGATTCGTGTCATGCGTCAAAACTCCGCATTGCGAGGCCGCACGCCACCATCAAAGATGGCGCATCACCCCCTAACATCTGTGGCTTTACGCGTGATGCCAGCGACATATCGGAAAACGGATTAGCCGTCGCCGTTGGCACACCGACTCGGTTCGCCACGAGTTCATCCGCACCCCCAATCTGCGCACAGCCGCCGGCCAGCAAAATGTGGTCAACACTGTTGAATTGGGTCGACGAATAGAAAAACTGTAGCGCCCTCATTGTTTCCTGGCACATAGCTTCCATAAACGGCTGAAGAATATCGGTTTGATAGTTGTCCGGCAGGCCACCGACTTTCTTAGCGAGGCCGGCCTCTTCGTAGGACAATCCATAGCGCCGTTGAATTTCTTCAGTAAGCTGCTTGCCGCCAAATGCATGGTCGCGAGTGTATACCGAACGATTATTATGCATCACATTCATATGGGTCGTCGTCGCGCCGAAATCGATCACTGCCACCGTGGATTCGACACCGCCCGATGGGAGGAGTGACGATAACAACGAATAGGCCGATTCCATTGCAAATGCATCGACATCGATGACCGCTGGATTGAGTCCCGGACCTTCGATTACTGCTACATAGTCGTCGACGATTTCCTTACGGCATGCGGCGATTATCACGTCGTCTTCGTTGGGGTTCGCCCTCGATGGGCCGATGACTTCAAAATCCAGATTTACCTCTTCGAGCGGATACGGAATGTAGTGATCCGCTTCCATCTCAATCTGCTGCTCGAGTTCCTGCTCGCGCATACCGCTCGGCATAGTAATGGTCTTTGTGATGACATGCGACGAGGCAACCGCAACAGCGGCGTCACGGCGTTTCGTGCCTGAGCGTTTAACCGCCCGGTCGACCGCTCGGCTGACCTGCTCGACATCGGTGATGGCGTTTTCAACTACCGCGTTCTGTGACAACGGCTCAACTGTATAGCGCTCGACCTTGTATTGTTCGCCGCTGCGGCCCAACTCCAGGAGCTTTACCGCCGACGAGCTGATGTCTATACCGACCAGTGGCGCTTTCTTTCTAGAGAAAAGTCCCAAGAAATACCCCTACTTTCCTTATGTTACGGACGCAATGTGTCAGGTTGCATGAGATTCTAATGGCAACTATAGACGATGGGTGCGCAAAATGACAAATTTCTGTTCGAAGCCGCCCGCCACTATAATTCTCCCATCGGCCGCCCGGGACCCGATTGAGTGGACTACACCCGCTAATGACAGCCTGCGTGTCATAGAATTAGCCGTTTTCGCGGATTCCCCGGTAGCCTATGGGCCAAATTGACACCATGCCCGCCGACCCGATATCCGAATCAACAACACCAACACAAATATCATTAATATATATAGCACATGGTTCTAATAAAGATTGTATTTCGGCTCCTGATAATTATCACGGGCCTGGGCCTTACCGCAGCAATTGCAGTGGGCGCGTTTGCCCTGACCCTGGTACCGGAGCTACCTCCGATCGAGTCACTTGCCGAGATAAAACTCAAGGTACCGTTGCGAATTTATACCGCCGATCGGCAGTTATTGGGGGAATTTGGCGATGAAAGGCGTATTCCGATCTCGATTGACGACGTGCCGGAACCACTGATTCAAGCCGTATTGGCGGCCGAAGACGACGGCTTCTATCGACATCCGGGCGTCGATATTGCAGGGATCATACGGGCTGCAGTCGCCAATTTCCGATCGGGCGGTCATGGCCAAGGAGCGAGCACGATCACCATGCAAGTGGCGCGTAATTTCTTTTTATCCAATGAAAAGACGTATATCCGCAAGTTAAAAGAGGTGATGTTGGCGCTGCGTATGGAACAAGCCCTCAGCAAAGGCCAGATCCTTGAGTTGTATGTTAACAAGATTTTTTTAGGGAACCGTGCCTACGGCTTTGCCGCGGCGGCACACGTCTATTATGGCAAACAACTGCCGGAGCTGACGCTACCCGAGGTGGCAATGCTGGCGGCCCTGCCCAAAGCACCCTCCCGTAACAACCCTTTATCGAACCCCGCGAGCGCCCGCGAGCGGCGCAACTATGTGCTGCAACGTTTATTCGATTTGGATCATATCGATGCCGATGAGTTTAGCGCCGCAACCACAGCGCCACTTACTGCCACCCTACATATTACCGAGCTCGAAATCGACGCGCCCTATGTCGCGGAAATCGCCCGGCAGCAGCTGTGGGATCGGTATGGCGATGCAGTCTACGATGCGGGTTACAACGTGATTACGACGATACGTGCCGACCACCAGTCGGCGGCCGAACAAGCCTTGCGCGCCGGCTTGACCGAATATGACCGCCGGCATGGCTATCGTGGCGCTGTTAGCCACTTCGATCTTGCCGCTATCAGCGCCGACACTACCATCGAAAGCAGATTGCAAGGCGTTCCGGACAGCAGAGACGTTATCGCGGCGGTTGCCACCGAAATCGACCAACAGAGCGTCCAAGCGCTATTACGTAACGGCGATTCGATTTTGATCGAATGGCCAGGGCTGGTCTGGGCACGCGCCTATCAAAGCGCGCGGCGCAAAGGCCCTGAACCGAATCGTGCGGCCGATATCGTCCAACCCGGCGATATTATCTATGTCCAGAGAGGTGATGAAGGTACATGGCGTCTCGCACAAATCCCGGAAATCTCCGGTGCGTTGGTGTCGCTCGACCCCGATACGGGCGCGATCGTCGCGCTGGCGGGGGGATTCGATTATTACCTCAGTAAATTCAACCGGGCTACACAAGCACAACGACAACCCGGCTCCAATATAAAGCCCTTTATTTATTCTGCGGCACTCGAAAAAGGCTTTACTGCAGGATCTCTGGTTAGTGGGGCACCGATCGTGGTGGAAGACGCCGCGCTCGAAGACATGTGGCGCCCTGAAAATTACAGCGGCAAGATATTTGGGCCAACGCGTCTCCGCAAAGCATTGAGCTTATCGCTAAACCTTGTTTCCGTTCGATTGTTACGATCGATTGGCATCGACTTTACGCGCCAACATTTGGCGCGGTTCGGATTTGATCCGAGTAATCTGCCGAACGGTCTGTCGTTAGCGCTCGGCTCTGGATCGTTGACGCCCGTCGAGTTAGCGAGCGCTTACGCCGTATTCGCCAACGGTGGCTACCGGATCAAATACCATCTGATCGATCGGGTCGAAGATTCCGATGGGCGCGTGATTGCGCACTCCGATGCGCCCACGGTCTGCCGTGATTGCGTACCGGATTCCGGCGAAGTCGGCACGCCGACTTCGCGCTATGCGCCACGCGTGATAAGCGCTGAAAACGCGTTCATTATGAACAGTCTAATGCGGCAAGTAGTAAAAAGCGGAACTGCACGCCGTGCGCTAAAACTAGGGCGATCTGATTTGGCCGGCAAGACCGGAACCACCAACAATTTTCACGACGCATGGTTCTCGGGTTTTAACAGCGACCTTATTACTACGGTCTGGGTGGGACTCGATCAACCGGGCGACCTTGGCCGCGGCGAAGCGGGATCGAAGGCAGCGCTGCCGATTTGGGTCGATTACATGAAATTTGCTCTAAACGACGTCCCAGAATCGGTTTTGCAAGTACCGGATAGCATCACTACGGCATTTATCCACAAGGAGACTGGCGAGGCGGTGCCATCCTCACATCCGGAAAGCTACGAGGAGTTTTTCATCGCCGGCACGGCACCCCGCACATCGTTGTCCGATAACGGTTACGCAACTCCGACGTCCGGGGCTAGCGGTTCGGCAACCGCAAGTGGGTCTACCACCGACGAACTTTTCTGAATCGGTAATTTCGCCGATGCGAACGAGATTCGGGCTCAATCGCGTGCGCTCGATATTGATTCGTGACCCACTGGCTGAATGTAAAGTTATGATGATCGTAATACTTATGGATTCTGATATGGTTGGCCGGGCCTCGAATTAATTCACACTGATCTGAATATTTCACGAACACGGGCCGTGAAACAAGAATCTTCCCAGTTTTTGAACTGGCTCCCCCTTAGCATTGAGGCACAGGGCCTGTACACGGGTTGTCCTATTCTGATGCACCCGATTTCGGCGGCATTCGGCTTCACCTCTGACCGCCTTACGGTTGATTTCCCGCGACACCCAAACCCGTTATAGATAATCCGGAGTAACTGCCATGCCACGCTTTCGTCCCACTACCTCGACTCGTTCCAAACCGTCGGCACCCACGCGACCCAACACGGCCACTATTGGCCTGGATCGAGCGCGCCAGCTAATATCTATCGAGGCAGCACGCATTATGGCTGACACGGGATTACGGGATTTCCATAGCGCCAAAGAAAAAGCACGCACGCGCCTTGACCTTGGCCACGCTGTCGGATTACCCAGTAATGCTGAAATTGATGACGCGGTCGCCGACCAGATTTCGATTTTCGGAAGTCGCTCGAGCGATGAGCTTAAGGTCATGGGATTACGCCAAGCGAAAGAATTGATGTTATTCCTGCATTGCTTCAAGCCCCGACTTAGCGGTGCACTATCGCAGAGCGCGGTGACTCCCCATACGCCCATTGAACTTCACGTATTTGCACCCACCCTCGAAGATCTACTGCAATTTCTGAATCAAAGTCGTGTTCCCCATGAGGCCCGCGATAAACGCCTGCGGTTTGGTGGGGGGACGGAAAGACGGCTACCGATGATCGGTTTTTGTTTCGACGATGTTGCGGTCGAACTCACAGTGTTTTCCACACAGCGCTACCAGTCTCCTCCACTTAGCCCGATCGACGGACGCCCTATGCCGCGTCTCACTCTACGTTCGGTCGACAAATTGTTGTCGGGCTTCACGAGCTAGCACTTGCCCGGAAATTTCACGAGGGCTGAGCATGGGCCAAGAATCATCATAATTTTCGAAATGGCGACGCCGCGTGCAGCGATACGGCGACTCGACACAGTACGCCTTGTTCGGATTCAGGAACAATCGGGCATCGTTATGGCACGGACCCCCTCTGAGCTCCGAACCCTTCAGAAATTTGCTGGGGCGGCCCGGATATCCGTTATGCCCCAAGGATCTGGGTACCGGTAATGATCGCTGCCATACTCAATCCTCGCATGGCCGTGTTCGCCGCGACGGCGTTGTATGCCGTCGGCTATCTAGCCTGGTATTCGCTTACACCGCTAGGACTATATCCGGTTCTCGACGGCAGAGAACTGCTGGCGCTGGCCAAAGCTATCAGTGAGGGAACTTTGCCGAAGGAAGCCTTCTACCGGGCGCCACTGTACCCGGCGTTGCTGAGTTTGTTCGCCAGTGGCGGCTTGTCCGATCCACAGCTGATCATCGCCGCACGAATTGTTAACGGCACGTGCCATATCCTGAGCACGGTCTTGATCATGAATATTGCGGGTCAAATCTGGGATCGACCCCGATCGGTAGCGGTTGCTGGAGTTTTGTTTGGCCTAAACCCGGTGGTTTTACACTTTGTGGGGGACCCACTCGACATCACGCTGGCATTGACACTTATGTTGATTGGTTTGTACTTCGCGGTTCGCGCCGGCGGTCGACTCGCATGGCTCGCAAGTTGCGGGCTGTTTTGGAGTCTTGCCACGCTTACTCGACCGAATCTATTGCCGCTAGTTCTAGCGTGGCCGATTACCGTGATCCTGTTACCCAGTCTCGGATCATCTCGTTGGCGGCGCGCTTGTGCTGCCGCCATAGGCCCTACGGTTATTTTCGCTGCATTTGGCATCGTCAACTACGGCATCGCCCACGACTTTCGACTGCTGCCATGGCAAGGGGCGTACAACATGTGGGCCGCCAACAAACCGGAATCCAACGGCCGCTACTACCAACAGACTACGCGAGTGGTAGCGACAGATCCGCTAACCAATCCGACCCGGGTCGAATCAGAACGCTTGTATAGAGGCGAAAACCCCAATGCATCCGACAGCGACTATGGGGAGATGAGCCGCTACTGGCGTGACAAGACAATCGGCTACATTGCCGCGCATCCGTGGCAATGGATGCGCTTAATGAGATCTAAAGCGTTCTATTTTCTCAACAATTTCGAGCAGTACAATAACAAGACATATGTATTCCATAAGCGCCGCTCACCGTGGTTGCGATTCAACCCGATCTGCTGGACGTTACTATTATCGCTGGGTATCACGGGCGCAGTGATCGGCTTTCGTGATCCACGTATCCGACTAATCATCGTTAGTGGAGTCGTGCTGGCGCTGGCGACCTTGTTATTTTTTGTAAGCGCCCGATTCCGGCTGCCCTTAGTCCCACTGTTAGCAATTTTGGCCGGCGGGACGGGCCGCTACTCGATTCAGGAATTACGCCAACGACGCTTATGGCCTGCCGCTTTGGTAGCACTGATAGTGGGCAGCTTTAGCCTGATTCCAATCGACAAAATCGAAGCTGAGAAAACCATCGTCGTAGACCTCATACTAATCAGCAAAGCGGCTTCACAGCTGCATCGTCATGCCGAAA